>JAQTVP010000032.1 GCA_028707015.1 Dehalococcoidales bacterium
ATGGCGGAGATTCATTCAATGGCTGCCATTGCCTAAAACAAAAACACAAAACTAGGTGATGGTCCATGTTTTTAACCAGAAAAGGTGCTGCCCAGCTTTCTCTATTAGTTGTAATTGGTTTGTTTGTGCTCAAAATAGTTGTTTCAGTTATGACCGGGAGCATAAGCATTCTTGCTCAATCTGCGGATAGTTTTTTAGATATTTTTGCAGTATTGATTACATTTCTGGCGGTAGTTGTATCAGTTAAACCTGCTGATGAAAATCACCCCTTTGGTCATGGTAAGGTGGAATATATTGCCACTGTGGTACAAGGATTGCTTATTCTGTCTGCTGGCGGTCTGATAATATATTCAGCAATATTGAGGATAATAGAAGGTACATCTATAGAGCTTACTGAAGCTGGTATAGGTGTAATGCTGGTATCCATGGTAGCTAGCATCCTTTTGTCCCGTCACCTGCGTAAAGTAGCCCGGCTTACAGATTCTATGGCACTGGAAGCGAATGCTCAAAATATTAATGCAGATATTTATTCCGCAGCAGCAGTGCTGATAGGATTAGTTATTATCCGTTTTACTAAACTCAATATAATTGACCCTATTCTTGCTTTATTAGTTTCGCTGTTTATCCTGAAAGTGGGTTGTGAAACAATGATGAAATCTTTCAGTGGGTTGGTTGATACCAGATTACCGGATATTGAAGAAATTGAAATAAAGGCTTGTATTACTGAACACTATTCTGAACTGGTAAGTTTTCATAAACTGCGTACTCGTAAGGCTGGGAGTCAGCGTTACATAGACCTGCATTTAGTGATGCCTAAAAATGCCAGTATAGAAGAAGCACACCGGATGTGTGACCATTTGGAGCAGGATATTGAAAGTAGGTTGCGTACTACCAGCGTAACTATTCATGTTGAACCATGCAGTATAGAATGTGACCAGTGTCGGGTATCCTGTAGTTTGCGTATTAGTGACCCGAAATTTTAAAATAATTTGTGTATTTTTCTGATATTCTGAGTTAGAGAATCAATGCTGGGCGGTTTATTCCTGCGTGTTGGTTGGCCAAGCGGGTCTTCAATTGTGGTTTTATTCATAAGTACATCAAAAGTGGCTTTTACTGAAGTTGCTAAGGCGGTTAGATTATAGCCACCTTCCAAGCTGAATACCATACGGCCATTACATAATTCATCAGCTAAATTCTTGATGATCTCTGCCATTTGGGTAAAGCCGGTGGTACTTACCTGCATTAGAGCTAATTCATCCGCCCAGTGGTTATCATAACCGGCTGAAACCATAATAAGCTGGGGTTTAAAACGTTTAGTGGCGGGGATGATTATTTCCTGAAAAACTTTTAAATATTCGGTATCACCACTACCGGCCGGTAGCGGTATGTTTATTGTAGTTCCCTTTGCTGGCCCATTTCCTGTTTCTTCGATACTGCCTGTCCCCGGATAAAAAGGATATTCATGAGTAGATATGTAGAGTACATTGGGGTTATTGTAAAAGGCTTCCTGGGTACCATTACCATGGTGCACATCGAAATCAATAATCAGTATACGCTGTAAGCTATAATTACGGAGGGCGTATTCAGTGGCGATAGCTATGTTGTTAAATAAACAGAAACCCATAGCCCGCTGATGAGTGGCGTGATGACCTGGAGGTCTCACCAGGGCAAAAATACTATCTACTTCTTTTTTCATTACTGCTTCGGTTGCCGTAATAACGCCGCCAGCGGCGTAAAGGGTAGCTTCATATGAATCAGATGACATTACAGTATCGGGGTCTAATGACCCGCCACCGTTCTGGGCTACATTTTGTATCATTGATATATATTGTTCATCATGTACCAATGATAATTCTTGAGTAGAGGCAGTACGAGGCCTAATGGGGATTAACTGCTCCTTAATCCCGGTTTGCTCAAGATAGGAAATAATTGCTTCTAGTCTCTTTGCATTTTCCGGGTGTTGTCCGGTATCATGCTTGAGATAAATAGGGTCATAGACTAAACCTACTCTCATAATAGTGCTCTTTTCATAGAATTATTCTTATTTTAATGATATCAGATACGCTTTGTAGTGAGCAAACCGGAGTATTAGATAGTAAAGAATTAAGCCAAGAGCTGGATACCTGATATTGTGTACCAGATACCAAATCCGATCAGTAATAGACTGCCGGTAATAAACAGGCTTTCCTGAAATTTTATGCCCCAGAGTGAATGAGTGCGATAAATTAAATTAGAAATGAATGTAAGCCAGATCAGGTCGCATAACCAGTGCACTAACATAAACAGGATTAGTCCTACCGCACCAAAATTGTGAAATTTCATCACCAGCATGCTACCTATAGTTGCCCACCATAACCAGAAAAAAGGATTTAAGATACTGGTGATGATACCGGTGATTAAAGCATTATAAGGTAAATCCTTGCCTTCATGAACTATCTGGCGTCTCGCACGAAACATACCAATCCCAAGCCATATAATCATGACGCCACCAAATAAACTAAGTACGATCTGTACAACTATGTTTTCAAAGAAGCGAGCAAATCCAAAGTATATTAGTAACATCACTGGAATTTCTACGACAGCATGTCCCAGTGAAATATCAGTACCGGCCCATGGTGACTTAAGGCTCTTAACCAGAGTTACCCCAAACATAAGTCCGGGCATCATCACTCCAGATAATGAAATTACAGCTACGCTTAGTAAAATCGGCAGCAAAAAACCTACCTCCAAAAATTATTGTTAATTGCGTTCATTATACCACGTACTTGTCTTGGCTTGAGTTCATAGTCTTAATCAATTATACTGTATAAGTAGTCAAACTTGCTTGAGCATATATTTTTATATTGAGTGCTTAAGTATGGGTTAGGGGTCGTTTATGCTTTCAATAGAAAATCTACAGTGGGGATTAAATGGCAAGCTGGTAATTGATGGTTTAAATATGCATGTTGGTAGAGGGGAAATATATGGCATATTAGGTGAGAACGGAACGGGTAAAACTAGTCTGACTCATCTTATAATGGGGACAAATAATTATAAACCAACAGGGGGAGATATTTTATTTGAAGGTCAAAATTTGGCTGGCCTGTCTATTTCTCAACGAGCCAGAATGGGGATAAGTTTAGCCTGGCAGGAACCGGTTAGAATAGAAGGATTAATGGTAGAGGATTACCTCAGGATCAGTGGAAAAAATTTTGGAATTGAACAGGTTAAACATTGTCTGGAAATGGTAGGACTATCGCCTTCAATTTACTTAAGTAGAGATATTGATAGTACCTTAAGTGGTGGTGAAAGGAAAAGAATAGAGATGGCTTCTCTTGTAGCTATGCATCCTAAATTGGCCATACTGGATGAGCCAGATTCGGGTGTAGATATCCCATCATTACCCCTTATTTTAAATAGTATAATGGAAATGAGCAGGCAGGGCTCATCGGTTCTGCTAATTACCCATAATGAAAAGGTGGTCGAGATAGCACACCGGGTGTCTGTGCTGTGTGGTGGTAAGATATTTATGACAGGGACACCCGCAGAGACAAGTCATTGGTTTAAGGATAACTGCCAGACTTGTCCGCATATCAATGAGCCGGTAGAATTATGATTTATTCAGTAGAAAAAGAATACCAAGGAATGCTTGACGCCTAT
The DNA here is from genome assembly GCA_028707015.1 of Dehalococcoidales bacterium. GTDB lineage: Bacteria > Chloroflexota > Dehalococcoidia > Dehalococcoidales > JAQTVP01 > JAQTVP01. The sequence goes on from JAQTVP010000032.1 coordinate 3,640, forward strand.
GAAAAAGCAGGTGGTGATAGTAATTCTTTAAAGACTGAGGGTATGGCAAAGCTGATTGTTCACGAGAACAAGGTGCTGAGTGCTGATGAAGTCCCAGGCGTCAGGTTAAAGTTTAAACCCAAGGAAAATGGTATCATAGCCGAACTGCGGGTTGAAGAGGGGGTAAAAGTAAAAAATCCGATTCATTTGTGTTTCGGTATTTTGCCCTCAGAAGGATTACAGGACATTACATTTCGGGTAGACGTGCTAAGTGGAGCAGAAGTAAAAGTAGTCGCTCACTGTATATTCCCTAATGCGGTTCATGTAATCCATAAAATGGACGCAGTTATTAACATTGGTGAAAATGCCATTTTTAGCTATAACGAAACTCACTATCATGGTGATTCTGGGGGTATAGAGGTTATTCCTAAGGCTAAAGTTATATTAGCCGAAAAGGCATTTTATAAAAATACTTTTAGCTTGGTTCAAGGTTGCGTGGGTAAACTGGATTTTGATTACGATATTTATTCCGGAGCTAATAGCGTAGCTGAAATGGTAGCTAAAATCTATGGGAAGCAAGACGATTACATAAAAATTAACGAGAAGGTAAATTTAAATGGTGAAAATGCCAGGAGCCTGATAAAAACCAGAATAGTTTTGAGAGACAGAGCTAGGGCTGAGGTTATCGGTGAAACCCAGGGGAATGCTCCCTATGCCAGAGGACATGTTGACTGTACTGAGCTGGTTAACGGAACAGAGGCAGTAGCCAAAGCAATACCAGTGGTTTCGGTAACTAATGATAAGGCGAAGATAACCCATGAGGCGGCTATTGGCAGTATTGATAGAAGACAGGTAGAAACCTTGATGGCAAGAGGGCTGGATGAGAATGAGGCGGTGGATGTTATTGTTAAAGGTTTATTAAGATAGTTGATTCTGATATGCTAATTACCAGGCATATATAATTAAAAAGAATAGAGCATTTATTTCTCCTTGTACCTTGTTTCATAAATAAAATATAAGGGGAAAGTGTTTACAAATAAATAATTCAGCCGGATGGGATTGATAGGCAATCTCCGCAAGAGGCAGGAGAGATGTCGTTAGATTTAAGTAAGGTAATTCCTCAAGTTGGGGGCATGATAACCAAACTGAAGTCTGATGGTGAGGAAAGACAGAAGCATCTTCAGCATTCTTTGGATATTCTCTGTAATCAGATTGATAACATTGAAGATCTGGCAGAAAAAATTGAATCAAGTAAAACTTCTTGGCTGGTAGCTGGTCTGACGGACAGACTCGATCAGCATTATAAAGTTTTCCCTGTACCTCCGGAATTCACCGTCATTGCAACTGATGGCTCGCATATTGATGTTGACCGTCATCAATCCGCAAGGTGTTATTTAATAAATATAGGCACTGTTATGCTGCATTATGGTATTTCTCCTCATGCAATTCTTAATAGTGTACCTCACCTCTGTTCTAAGGCTGAGGATCTGGTTATCACTCCGACAGGAATCAAAGGACGTGAACAACCAATTGAAGGTAATCTATTAGGAATAAAACGCAGTGTAGAGGAGTGTTACCAGCTTGTTAAATTAGCTGGCGAACTGCCACAAAATATCCAGACAATAGCATTAGTTGATGGCTCACTTATCTTGTGGAGTCTGGAGGCTTATCCTCAATTTGTTGCCGAAGAATTACTGGATAAGGGGTATTTACATTATATTGAAGAGATCAGGAAACTTAATAGTGATCGGGAAATTGCATTAGCCAGTTATATTAGCTTTCCTCGCAGTACTGATGTAGTTAATACCCTGAGGGTAGCTATTTGTCCTCATGGCTCTCCGGATTGTGACCGCTATTGCTCTACTAGTGACAGAAGGGATTGTGATGTGGTAGCTGGTGTTAGGGACAGAGACCTATTCTCCAATATATTAGGGCAAGGAGACCGCTCTTCTGTTTTTATCAGTAGATCATCTATAGTTAAGAAGTGGTATGGAATTCATCAGATCTATTTCTTCTATCTTAAAGTAGAAGATGAAATTGCTAGGATTGAGATACCACAGTGGGTAGCTGAGGATGAAAGCTTACTTAATCTGGTACATACCTTAGTTTTAGACCAATGCCAGCGTGGACAAGGATATCCGGTGGCATTAAGTGAAGCCCATGAAAAAGCAGTAGTAACCGGAGTAGATAGAGAAAACTTTTGGCAATTTGTTGAGTCATCTATGACCGATGACCATCTGCCCACTTTTACTTCTGCAAAAAGCAGAAGTAAAAGAACACGATGGATATAACGTGAATTGATAATTGAATTAAAGGAGGTGGTAAATGTTTGAGGTTATTTATTATTCAATGACTGGAAATACCAAAAAAGTTGCTGAAGTTATTGCTGAAGAATTAAATGCAACGGCCGAGAATGTTAAAGGAAAAAAGGAGTTGGGGAAAGATTCCTTTGTCCTCTTAGGTTCCGGTTGCTATGGTGGCAGGCCTTGGAGAGAGTTACAGAAGTTTATCTTAAATAATGACTTTAAAGGTAAAAAGGTAGCGCTGTTCGGTACTTCAGCAAATGGCAGCGGCGATGAAGTAAAGGCAATGGAAGAACTGCTCAAACCAACAGGTGCCATTATAATGGGGAAATTTTCTTGTAAAGGAAAATACTTTTTCTTTTTTAACAGGAAATATCCCAGCGAAAAAAATTTGTCTGATGCCAGAGAATTTGCAAAAAAGATGAAGGAAAATTGAAGAACAGCTATAATACCTTTTTAACGAATGATTGAGGGGTAGAGGATAAAAATAGATTATAAATTATATAATAATAACCGATAGCTATCTATAAGGAGGCAAATAATGCCAGGGAATAATCCAGACCGTCTGGCGAAACGAATTAAGCTGGCAGGGCGAGTGATCGGATTATGCGCTGTGGTGTTTTTCCTGAGCATATTTGTCGGTGAAGCTATTTTTGAAATATTAGCTGAAGATTGGGAAATAACGGCGGTAAGCATAGAAGGTATTCTTATTGGTGTACTTGGTCTAATTGCACTGATTGGTTGTATTCTGTCCTGGTGGCGGGAGCGGCTTGCCAGCATACTGCTAATTTCAACTGCCGTCGGATTCGGTATTCATATTGCTATTTTTGCTGAGCGTAATTATTTACTTACCTGGTTAATTATTGGTTTACCTTATCTAATTTCTGGTGGATTATTATATGTTTCTTGGCAGCTTTCGAAGGAGATAGCCTAGTCAGATGTATAGTCCGGATGTATATTATGGTAAGCTCTTTATTTCTAAAATTTATTGAAGGAAAAGGTAAATAAAATGGGAAGTAAAGGAAGAAAAAATACGAAGAAGCCAAAGCAGGCAAAAGAAAAGAAGAAATATGAATATTAGGATGGATAACGCACAGAGATTGGGTGAGGTTATAGAAGCCAGCACTACTGATTTTACTGCTCAATGCTTCGAACTATTTCAGTCCCCACCTTTGGGAAGTTTAGTGAAGACCATTGATGAATCAGCGGAGTTATTTGGAATTGTATGTCATGCTACTACTGCTAGCCTTGAAACTGGCCGGCGTCCTATCGCTAGAGGTAAGGATGAAACTAACGATGAGGCTATTTATCAGTCAAATCCTCAACTTTTACAGTTACTACGCAGCGAATTCAGCGTCTTAGTGGTTGGGCATAAGAAGAATGAGAAATTATATTACTATTTACCTCCGAAACCAGCCCGAATACATAGTTTTGTTTACCTGTCTTCTACTGATGAGATGAAGGAATTTAGTCAATCCTTTGATTTCTTAAATGTTTTGCTTAATTCTCATCTATTAATTCCCACGGAAGAGTTGGTTGCTGCCGCACTTCGGCAAATAAGCCAGGTATTTGAGGATCCGTATTCCTTTCTGGTAACAGCTGGGAAAGAATTAGCAATTTTGCTTGGTGGTGACTTTAATCAAATAAAAACTATTATGGGGAAACTGAAACAGTGAATCAAGAAAATGAAAAACAAACACTAGGCATTGTTGTCTCCGGATCGTTGAATAAAGGGATAGATATCAGGCTGGATAGCTCAGCTTGTGTGGAAGATATGGCAGTGGGACGCTATGTGACCGTTGAAGGAAACAAGAGACGTTTTTTTGGAATGATAACTGATATCAGCTTGGGGGTAATAGATCAGAGACTTACACTAATGCCGCCGGATATCTCTGATCCTTTTATGGCTGAGGTGATAACAGGAACCGGAACTTATGGAACACTCCACGTTTTGCCCACACTTACCATTGGGGGTGATGTTACCAGTTTAATTGATGGCCCTCAACCGGTGAAGACAGTACCCAGCCATTTTTCGCTGGTCAATTTGGCCACGCAGGAGGATGTAGAGCTGGTTTTTGGTAAAGAAGATGAGAAAAGATTCTATATTGGTACTCCATTAGATATGGAGACCAGAATTTGTCTGAATTTGCCAGAACTGGTTAAGCGTTCAAACGGAATATTTGGTAAGAGCGGTACCGGAAAAACATTCCTGACCAGAATGTTACTTATTGGCATGCTGCAGAAAAGTGCCGCGGTAAATCTGGTTTTTGATATGCATAGTGAATATGGCTGGGAGGGTGGAAGTGAGGGGGGACATAAAGTTAAGGCATTGAAACAACTATTTCCTTCAAAAGTAGCTGTATTTACCCTTGATGAAGAGAGTTCCAGACGACGGAAGGTGAGTACTGATTGTATAGTGAAGATAGGCTATGATGAGATAAGTCCTGAGGATATGGCATTACTTCATCAAACTCTGAACCTTACTGAACCTGCCATTGAAGCCGTATACCAGCTATTCAGAAGATTTGGTAAAAAATGGCTGCAGAGTATTCTGGAAATGAAAGACTCAGATGAAACTAGCGACCTGCTAAAAGAACTGAATATACATGAGAGTACCTATCAGAATCTGCGGAGGGGTTTGGCAACGATTAGCCGATTGCCTTTCTTGGTGCCAAATTCCCCTGATAGTCCGGTGCAGCGTATCCTGGGATACCTTGATCAGGGCATAAATGTAGTGCTGGAATTCGGTAGATATACTGATATCACTGCCTATATTCTGGTAGCTAACCTGCTTACTCGGCGTATCCATAATCAATACCGGGAGAGAATGGAGAAAGCAATCGGTGAAAATATTGCTCCACCCCACCCTCTGGTGATAACTATTGAGGAAGCACATAGATTTCTTAACCCGGGGGTGGCTTCTCAAACTATCTTTGGCACTATAGCCCGGGAGATGCGTAAATATAATGTTACCCTGCTGGTGATTGACCAGAGGCCAAGCGGTATTGATAGTGAGGTTATGTCTCAAATGGGGACTAAGATAATCTGCCTGCTGGATAATGAGCGTGATATTGATAGTGTGCTTGCCGGTGCATCGGGCAGGAATGAACTTAAATCAGTGTTATCCCGTTTGGAATCCAAACAGCAGTCTCTTATTCTGGGACATGCTGTGCCTATGCCGGTAGTAGTCCGGACTAGAGAATATGGCTCTGCTGAATCTTATAAAGGCTTTGCCTCTGCTGGAGAGGCTGATATAAAAAAACAAGCAGAAAAAGATATAGAAGAGTTATGGTACTAGAGGGATAGAAAGTGTCAAAGAGAAAGATTGGTTTGGCTTTAGGTAGTGGTGCGGCTCGGGGGGTGGCTCATATCGGAGTACTTGAAGTTCTTGAAAAAGAAGGTATCCCTATTGATATGATTGCCGGTACCAGTGCCGGGGCAATAGTGGGAGCGCTTTATGCTGCAGGGAAAGATATCACTCTCATAAGAAGTCTGGCAATGGATCTGAATACAAAGAGGTTTGAACTGCTTACAGAATTGGCTCTGCCCAGAACTGGTTTGATTCGGGGAAGAAGAATTGAAGACATGATAAAGACAATTATTGGTGATATGGAATTTGGAGATTTAAAAATACCTTTTGCTTGTGTGGCTACTGATATAATTACCGGCGAAGAAATAGTAATTAAAGAAGGGCTCGTCAGAGAAGCTCTTCGGGCTAGTGTAGCTATCCCTGTGATATTTACTGTTGCCAGGTGGAGGGAAAGATATTTGGTAGACGGTGGTTTAGTCAACCCGGTACCGGTGAACGTAGTTAAAGCAATGGGGGCAGACTTTACCATAGCGGTAAACGTGACCCCGGATATGAATATTGAAGAAACTAAGGAACCTAATATCTTCAGTATTATGATGCGAACATTACATATTATTGGTTATCAGTCTCTGAGGGCTAGCCTGAATGGGGCTGATGTGCTTATTGAACCACAGGTAGCATCTTTCGGCTATTTTGATTTTAATAAAGTGATGGATTTTATTTTACAGGGTGAACTGGCTGCTCAAAATTCTGTTACTGAAATAGAAAGACAATTAGCCAAAATGCATAATTAGAAATTATTAGAACACTAGCGAATTCTCGTTAATAGTTTAATAAAGAATTACGGACGAAAAATACGGTGCGTATTGTTTTAATAAGGCAAGCGGTCTTTGGTGAAAAAGTCCTTCAAGCATTGATTAAAGGGAATGAAGAGGTTGTTGGCGTTTATGTTCCTCCTGATATACTTGGAAGAAATGATTAACTTAAAGAATTAGCAGTTCACTTGAGTATACCGGGTTTTCAACCAGTTAAAATGCGGTTTCCAGATGTTTATGATGAATACATTAAGCTGCAACCAGAGCTGAATATTATGGCTTTTGTTACTAATATTGTTCCCGAAAATATCTTGAATTATCCTGAATGGTAAACAATCCAGTATCATCCTTCACTACTTCCAAAACATTGGGACTGTAGTGCTATTAATTGGGATCAATCGGCTGCGCAGGTATACAATCTGATTCGCGGGACTAATCCGCAACCAAGAACAATAACTTTATTTCAGGGCAACCGGTTCGAAATATTTGATTCAGAGTTATTTGCCGGTAAAAGGGCAGTTTGCAGGGCAGCATAATTAATATTAATCAGCAGGAGTTTGTGGTAATGGTGGTGGACGGATCTATTCTGGTTAAGCGGGCACAGATGACAGACTCAGCCAAGATATCCAATCTGGAATTTGTGGCAAAGACAAAACTTAGTGGTGGAAATAAAATTGGTGAGTAGAGAGTATTAGCGTGATTTTATAATTAAGAATAATTAGTTTGTTTTATCCTGTATTCTGTTCGTCTATAGTTAATAAAATTGACAGTGTGGAGACTAGCGTGCTAGAATTAATGCAAATAGTTATCATTAGCAATATATAAAAATGAGTAGTAAAGCGAAGTCATTAGAGATTAATCGTAAAGTACTAAACACCGGTGGCTTAAGAGCTACCAGTCAGCGGGCTTTGATTTTAGAAGTTATTCGTGGCGGGCATAAGGATGCTGACGAGATTTACCGTCAGGCACGGGAGAAAAAACCGCGCCTGAGTTTATCTACAGTTTATAGAACTCTGCAGATACTTAAAAAACTTGATTTAATAGAGGAACTTCATTTTGATGAAGCTCATCATCACTATGAAGTTAAGTCATCTTCCGAACATCAGCATTTGGTATGTTTGGGTTGTGGAAAAGTTATCGAAGTGGAGTGTCCTTTAAGCTCAAAAATGAGGCGAGACGTAGCAAGGGAAAATAATTTTAAAATTACCGGAGTAGAAATTCGTATGGAAGGATACTGTCATAAATGCCATCAGGGCAATAAATAATATTTTTTTAATATATATTGCAAATGGTAAGCATTTGTAAATAACAGAGAGAAGATAATTTATGTATAAAGAAAAGCAAAAGACCCTGTCGCAAATGCAGATTGGACAGAGTGGGGTGGTTGTTCAGATACAAGGCGGACATGGCATAGTTGACCGCCTTAATTCCCTGGGTATCAGAGTAGGCAAACGGATAACTAAGATTAGTTCTATGATTATGCGGGGACCGGTTACTATTCAGGTAGATAGATCTCAGATAGCTATTGGCTTTGGAATGGCAAGTAAAATAACGGTAGAAATAGACCAGATAATAAAATGAATATACTACTTATGGGTAACCCGAACGTGGGTAAAAGTGTTTTTTTCTCACGGCTGACTGGCGTTAAAGTAGTTGCCTCCAATTATCCTGGTACAACGGTTGGCTATACTCAAGGATTTTTAAAAACCGGAGATAAAACGGTTACGGTTATTGACGTTCCGGGTACCTATACTCTGGAGCCTACTAGTG
>JAQTVP010000214.1 GCA_028707015.1 Dehalococcoidales bacterium
TATTTCCCAATAATTTCGTATATTCTCCTGTTGAGTTTCTTATCACCAAGGCTAATAATCTCAGCAATGACTTGAAATGAGATTCCTTGCCTTTGTTTAATAGCAGAGAGATGCCCCTTGAGTATGCAATCTAAAATTTCTAAGTAGGAATCACTGACAGTACTGCTTGCCGTGATATCTCCTAGCAAATCTTCTTCAATAGTGTCTGCTAATAGAGATAATATGTCACGTTTGCTTTTGAAATGTCTGTATAGAGCTCCTTCAGAGAGCCCCACTTCTTTAGCGATAGCTCTCACAGTGACATTTTCACTGCCACGTTTAATAATCAATCTTTTTGCAGCAGTTACAATCTGATCCTTCCTGACTGCAGTTGTTCTGTGTTTCTGTACCACCTATCGCTCCTCTAGGCAGCGAGCCCATGCAGAATTAAGGATGTTTATTCACATGACTGCTTCATTATATCACGTAAATAAACAATCAATTCTAGCGCAAAAATAACCATACGATAACAATCGCGAGAACGATTATTACAAAAAGAATCCCTATGCGTTTGAGTTCAGTGTACACGTACTTATAGTCAGGCATCGTTTTCGTTGTTGCTGCGGTTTTATGCAAGGTCGTTTTCGTCGACAATGGGGGTGTAACTGCTGTTTGCTGCGTTATCTTTACAGATGGTTGAATTGAACGAACACTTTTCTTTTTGTTATATCTCGGGTTTCCTTTCCATGATTTTTTGCCCATTTTATTACTCCCGATTATTCTTAGTGCATTAAAGAGTGTAAACGAATACTTACATATAAGATACTAGAAGATTCAGAATTTGTCAAAATATATTTGACAAAAAGGCCATATTCAGTATAATGTAAGTAAACAATCACCTATCTTTCGGTGTATTTTACCACAATTCCTACGTAATATCCCTAAATAATTCCATTGGAGAGCACGGATGTTTAATAGGATTCTGGTATATCTTGATGGTTCAAAATTTGCCGAGGAAATCCTTCCCTATGTTATTGAGCAAGCGAAGGCTTTCAATAGCAAAGTGTTTTTACTAAAAGTAAATACTGCCCCTTCGTATCTCCCTGCATATTCTGCAATGCCGGGAATGGTTTCAGGCGGGGTATCAGCGGGTTGGGCAATTAAATTAGAAGAAATAGAGACCAATTCATATCTCGATAAAATGACTCGTGAACTAAGTGAAATGGGATTGGACGTGGAACCTCTTGCCTATACAGGACCAGTTATAGATATAATTCTGAAGTGTATCAAAGATAATGCTATTGACCTCGTTGCTATGACTTCCCAGGTATATAAAGGGTGGAAACGTCTCTTTTTAGGGAGTATCACCGAAAACATATTGAGGGGAAGTAATATTCCTTTACTGGTAATTAACACTTGTGAAGACCACAAATACTAATTAAGAAAGTGAGGTGGACTTAGTACACAAAAATCTTGGTATTAAAGATTCTCCACGAACTTATTTGCCGAGATTTGTGATCAAATCCGGGTCAGGTATTACTTATTCTTTGAGAGGTTATAGAAAATCAAATGAGGTTCTATAGCGGTAAATTGATTATTTAAATATCCGAGATAGGAGGCATAACTATGGAGAGTATTAACCATCTGAAAGCGAAGAAAGTTGTGGTAGCTACTGGAGGAGGTTTTGATCCACTTCATAAAGGACATATAAGGCTATTAAAAGAGGCCAAAAAATTAGGTGATGTTCTAGTAGTAATGTTGAATAGTGACGAACAACTAATAAAGAAGAAAGGTGCAACTTTTTATCCATCCGAAAAAGAAAGAAAAGAGATAATTGAGAGCATAAAGTATGTAGATAAAGTAATAATTGATCCAGGGAAGGATGCTACCTGTGAGGAAGCGATGAAACTAATCAAGCCTAACATATTGGCTAAGGGAGGAGATAGAAAACCTGGCAATATGCCGGAAGTTGAATTAAGTGTATGTAAAAAATTGGGATGTCAAATTGTTTATAACGTCGGCGGAGGGAAAGTACAATCCAGTTCATGGTTACTGAAAAGAATAAAAGAAGAAAAATTATTACAGAAGTGAGCGGTCATGTGGTAGCTTCTTTCGTTCGATAGACCTACCACAAGGTGCTGATCCCGACAATGAATCATGAGATGAGTAAGTTTGAAAAGATAGATTTGGAGCAGCCGGCATAGCACTGAGTGATTACTCTGAGTTCGCCGCATTCTTAGCTTGTATGAATTCCATAACAGTAATGATTTTGAAAATAAGTTCAAGCCTTTTATCATTAGATTATGGTAACAAAGAGGTTTTCAGGAATGGATTTAGGACAATATTTTAACTCAGAAAATCTGCACTTACTGGCGTGGCCAGTGGGTATAGGGATGGTGGTTCTTATAGCAGCTATCTTTTTACGCCGGTATCTTTCTGCCCGCATACATAAATTAGCTGCCAAGACCAAGACTGGGTTTGATGACATTATGGTGCATGAGACCCGTATTGCTTCACTGTTGTGGTGTATTTGGTTGAGTATTTATGCAGGGTATAAAATAGCGAATACACCGGAAAGTTGGGGAAATACCGAAAGCAAGGTAATATCGGTCCTCTTTGTCACTTTGGGCATCTATACGGCTATTACCATTGTCACTGCTATCCTGAAATGGTACCGTGATGAAATTTGCCCAAAGACCTCAGGGAAAGTTGATAACATCATCATGGCTGTCCTGATCATCGCAGTGCCCGTTGTCAGTGGTAGCCTCGGGATAATTCTCATATTGAAGATGCTGGGAATAGAGAATCCGGCAGTTAACAACTGGCTGTCACAGTACCTGGTCAGTCTGGCTACTCTGACAATCATAACGATAGTTCTTCTCCTCTCAACCATGGTAATTACTCCGAAAATTATACAGAATATGGTACGTAAATCACAGTCTGAACAAACCGATGAAGAGATGAAGAAGAGG
>JAQTVP010000033.1 GCA_028707015.1 Dehalococcoidales bacterium
CCTGCCAATGTGAGTGGCTAGGCGAATTCGTTGTGCTTCCCGGCCACTAAGGGTAGCGGAAGGTCGGTCAAGAGTAAGATAGTCTAACCCCACATCATCCAGAAAACCAAGGCGTGCTTTTATCTCCTTGAGAATCTGGTGCGCTATTATTTTTTCCCGTTCAGTTAATATAGTTTTCGTATCATCACTCATAATATCTACCCAGCTTAATGATTGAGCTACTGACATTTTGGTAATATCCATAATATTCTTATTATCAATAGTTACTGATAATGACTCAGGTTTAAGCCGTTTACCATGGCAAACGGGGCATATCTTGGATACCATATATCGCTCAATGTTAGCCCGGGAGTTCTCGGACTCAGTATCCCGGTACTGACGTTCCATGGTAGGTATTATTCCCTCAAAACCATCATGCGATAGTCGTAACCGCCCAAAGCGGTTACGGTATCTGGTAGTTACGCCGCCTTCTCCATACAAAATTAAATTAAACTGATTTTTATTAAGCTTATTTACTGGTGTGTCCAGTGAAAAATCATAGCGGCTGGCAATAGTTTCTAGGCGGTATAAATACCATGTATGGAACTGCCATGGATGAATAGCCCCTTGATTAATGGATAGTTCTTTGTTGGGAATGACCAGACTGGGATCTATTTCCAGTTTAAAGCCCAAACCAGTACAATCAGGACAAGCACCATGAGGGCTATTGAAACTAAATGTTCGCGGAGCAATTTCTCCCATGCTAATACCGCAGTGGACGCAGGCAAAGTGTTCTGAAAAAAGCAGTTCTTCGTCATCAATAATAGAAATCAGTACTACTCCGGTCCCAAGCTTTAATGCTGTTTCGACAGAATCAGCAATACGGCTTTGACTACCGCTTTGGCCTATCACTAGCCTATCTACCACTGCTTCAATAGAGTGCTTTTTATTCTTATCAAGTTGAATTTGTTCTGAAAGGTCACTAATTATGCCATCCACTCTGACCCGCACATAACCTGCCTTACGTAAATCATCAAATACTGCTTGATATTCACCTTTACGGTCTCTAATTAGAGGTGCCAAAATCATAATACGGGTGCTATCAGGAATATTTTGAATAGCGTCAACAATTTGCTGTATTGTCTGCATCGCTATTTCCCGTCCGCACTTGGGACAGTGCGGATGCCCAGCCCGGGCAAATAGGAGGCGGAGATAATCATATATCTCGGTTGTTGTGCCTACCGTAGACCTGGGATTTTTACTGGGGCCTTTCTGGTCAATAGAAATAGCCGGACTCAGACCCTCAATATAATCGACATCAGGTTTATCCATTCTACCTAAGAACTGGCGTGCGTAGGCAGATAGAGATTCAACATAGCGGCGCTGCCCTTCAGCGTAAATGGTATCAAAGGCTAAAGAACTTTTGCCAGAACCGGAGACGCCGGTAATAACTACTAGTTTATCCCTGGGAATAACTACATCTATATTTTTCAGGTTATGCTCGCGAGCATTTTTAACAATAATAGAATCTAGTGGCATACATTTACCTTACCCCATTTTATAATTGTAGCATTATAGCTAAAGTTCTCACAAGCTGGCATAGCTAATAAACAGGCATAGTAATTATGGTTTATGTGTAATTATTTATTAAATTAATTTGTTTACTAGAAAATATTTGCAGGGTAAATAGCAGTGTTATCTTAATTCTAACATTGACTATGATGGTAATTAAAGATAGAGTAATAGAAGTGAAAACTAAATATTATTTTGGACGAGAGATGGAAACTTGAAATATCTACAGAGAAGAAAAAAGGATAAATTGTATCGGCAATGGGTAGAGAGGGCAGGCTTGCCTCTTGAGGCTGTTCCTCCTAACATTGATGATATTGATAACCTGGGTATGGGAAAAGATGATACTTCCGAGACATCTAGCCCTAAGATTTTCGGGTATAATCTGCTATATATATTACTTGCTGTTGCAATATTAATATTGTGTACTGGATTAATTCTGTTGTTGATATATTCTTTTTAACCTATGATTAAAATATTTCCTGACATTGCATTGTGTTTCCCATTAAATAGTTGGAATTACTCCTGCCAAAATGAAGTGTATTGCCTGATAGAATCGCTCTCTTAATCTAATTAAAACCCATGCTATTCTAACATAGTGTATACTGACTCACGGGAGCGTGGAAAATCAAGATGGGTATCTGTCCAGGTGTTGCCATCCCAGTTTATCTTTATTTTCTCTACATGCCGTCGCTTGATTTCATTAAATATTCCACCGCCCAATATTGCAAAATACTATTGCTGAACATTTCCTGCGGAGGCTGTCCATGCACATATGTCTAGTATGTTTTCCAGAACATTCTTGGGAACGGGATTAGTTTTGAAAGAGCGGACACTCCTTTTGTTACATATTGCTTCGATAAGATCCATCAATTCCTTCTGTTTTATTATTGTTCCGTTACCTGTTGTTATATGGCAGGTCTTGCAGAATGTATTTAAATATTTAGCATGTTAAATATGCTGTCTGATTGACTTACCTTAATTTCCAAAAGTGTATCTGCATTCCGCCGGTATGCAGATTTGTGATATAGTATAAGATAAATTATGCTTGCTAAAGTATTAAGCTGTGCTGTAATCGGTTTGGAAGGGGCGATTATTGAGGTTGAGGTAGATATTTCGCCTGGTTTACCCTCTTTTACTATTGTTGGCTTGCCTGATACCGCAGTTCAAGAAGCCAGAGAGAGAGTGCGTGCCGCTATACGAAATACTGGCTACACTTTTCCGATGAAACGCATTGTAGTTAATCTGGCCCCTGCTGATTTGAAAAAAGCTGGGCCGTCTTATGATCTGCCCATTGCTGTTGGTATTCTTCTCTGTTCAGAACAGGTTCATGCTGATGTCTCTAATACCATGATTATTGGTGAGCTCTCGCTGGATGGTGCTTTACGCCATGCAAATGGTATCTTGCCTATGGTTGCCCTGGCACATCAAAAAAATATACCAAACGTTATCGTCCCTGATGTTGATGCTAAGGAGGCATCGTTAATAAAGGGGATTAAAATTATACCGATAATCTCATTACTGCAATTGGTTAGCTATTTTCGTGGCGAAATATTAACTCCGGAATATAATCCTGATAAGATTGAGGAATATGTGTCCGTACCGGTATCGACTATTGATATGGCTTATGTTAAAGGGCAGGAGCATGTTAAACGTGCGCTGGAGGTAGCGGCCGCCGGCGGGCATAATATAATAATGATGGGACCCCCCGGCAGCGGTAAGACATTACTGGCTCGTTCGCTTCCTTTTCTGCTGCCGCCATTGACTGATGAAGAGGCATTAGAGGTTACCAAGATTTACAGTGTCAGCGGTCTTCTTCCATCAGATACTCCCTTAATCAGGCAGAGACCTTTTCGTTCTCCACACTACACCATTTCGAATGTTGGTTTGGTGGGTGGGGGACAATGGCCAAAACCCGGAGAGGTAAGCTTTAGTCACCGCGGAGTTTTATTTCTTGATGAATTGCCTGAATTTGGGCATTCAGTACTGGAGGTATTGCGTCAGCCGTTAGAAGATAAAGTGATTACTATCAGCCGTGCTCAAGGTAGTGCTACTTTTCCGGCTAATTTTATGCTGGTTGGGGCAATGAATCCATGCCCCTGCGGTTATTATGGTGATTCTTTTAAAGAATGTACCTGTTATCTTAATTTAGTTTCACGCTATCAGAAACGTATTAGCGGGCCATTCATTGACCGGGTCGATATATTTGTTGAGGTTCCTCATATTGATTACGAGAAGTTAGCTGATGACAAGCTGGGAGAAAGGTCAAGTGAAGTCCAGAAGAGAGTTATGGCTGCTCGTTCACGGCAACGATACCGTTTTAATAGTACTAAACTAACCTGTAATGCTGAAATGACGCCGGTTGAAGTAAGGGATTTTTGCCAGGCGGAAGAGACGGCTCAGAGTTTGTTAAAAACAGCAATGAAACAGCTTTATCTCTCAGCTCGTGCCTTCCACCGAACTCTCAAGCTGGCACGTACTATCGCTGATTTGGAAAGTGCTGATATAATTAAAGCCAGTCATGTAGCGGAAGCTATTCAATATAGGCCAAGGAGGATGATACAGTAACTAATGGTAAATAATGATTTGGCGCGTGCTGGAAAGATGATACTGAACAGTAAATATGTTGTTGCTTTGGCTGGAGCCGGAATATCTGTCGAAAGTGGTATTAGGAATTTTCGGGGTCCGGGTGGTTTATGGACAGAATATGGGGAGCCTCCGATGAATGGCTACCAGCGTTTTCTTGCTGATCCTAAAATTAGCTGGGAACGCCGCGTAAAGAGAGAAGGTTTCAGTAAAGAACTTCATGAAGGTCTGATAAATGCAAAACCAAATCCCGCTCATTATGCTTTAGTAGAACTGGAAAAACTAGGTATTCTCAAACATTTAATAACTCAGAATGTTGATAATCTTCATCAAATTGCCGGTAGTAAAGAAATAACGGAGATACATGGTAATTTCTCAAAATTAAGATGTATCCAGTGTAACTCACGATATGAGATAGGAGCAATATCATTAGAATCACTTCCTCCCTATTGCCCTAATTGCGGTGGTTTAATAAAGGGTGATACGGTGATGTTTGGGGAACCTATTCCGGAAGATATTCTCACATTTTGCCGTAGCGAGATACGTAAATGTGATTGTATATTGTTAGTGGGGACCTCTGCTTTTATATATCCGGCTGCGGGTTTTCCCTGGGAGGTTAGGGGAAGAGATGGCACACTAATAGAAGTTAATCTTTATGAAACTGAGATTACTACTTTTTGTAATATTAGTCTGCGGGGTAAGGCTGGTGAAATTCTTCCCGAATTGGTGGAATATATTAAAAATGAGGGATAAAACATGTCTTTTGGACAAAATACCCTTTTATTACGGTGATAATTTAGAGGTTCTTAGAAAGAAGATACAGAGTGCAACTATAGATTTATGTTATATTGACCCACCATTCAACTCTAAGCGAACATATAACCAGATTTACAATAATAAATAATATAGGTACTGAAGACCGTGCACAATCACAGGCGTTCATTGATACGTGGACATGGGATGATATTGCAATCGAAGGGTATCAGGAAATACTTGACAATAAAGATGGCAGATTTACACGCCAGACTATAGAATTGATTAAAGGTCTGAATAATATTCTTGGCAAAGGAAGTCTGCTTACATATCTGGTTAGTTTGACACTCAGAATCACAGAAATCCATTGTGACCCTACGGCAAGTCATTATTTAAAGCTCGTTTGTGATGGTGTTTTCGTTCCGAATGGGGGAGATTTTATTACTGAACTAATTTGGAATTATTCTTGGGGAATTAGAACAGATAAAAGATGGAATAGAAAACATGACGTGCTTTTATGTTATTCAAAAGGTAAAGAATTTACATTTAATGCTTATGAGGTTTTAGAGCCAAGGACATTATCCAAATCAAGCCAAAATAGGTTGAGATATGCAGGAGCACTTATTGAAAAGAAAAGCAAAACAGGTAGTAAAGAATATGCATTGCCTTCTGATGTTTGGTATATTCCCACTATCAATGGAATGGCAAAGGAACGCCTCGGCTATCCAACTCAAAAACCAGAAGCATTGTTACAAAAAATAATTAAAGCAAGTACAAATGAAGGGGATATTGTTTTAGATACTTACTGTGGATGTGGTACGACTATTGCTGTTGCACAAGAATTAAGGCGTAAGTGGGTCGGCATTGATATTACTTATCAGTCTATCGCATTAGTGCTTAAACGATTTGAAGCATCATTCGGGAAGAGTGCGTTATCTAAAATCATATTAGATGGTATTCCACAAGACATGGAATCTGCTAGGGCTCTTGCGCATAAGAAGGATGACCGTGTTCGTAAGGAGTTTGAGAAATGGGCTGCCATGACATACACTGGTAACAGAGCTATTATTAATCAGAAGAAAGGGGCTGATTCTGGTATTGATGGGGTTGCTTATTTCAGGACAAACAACACAGATAATGCAAAAATCATTTTGCAGGTCAAATCTGGTAACGTTAAGCGTAATGATATTGCCACATTACGCGGTGATATGCAACGTGAGGAAGCATCAATGGCTGTGTTCATTACACTAGAACCACCAACCGTACCAATGATTAATGAAGCAAAAGCCGCAGGGTTTTACCATCATGATTTAATGGATAGGAATTATGATGCTATTCAAATTGTTACTATAGAGGATATGATTGAACATGGTAAAGTCCTTGATATTCCTATGAGTCATGAAGTACTTAAAGAAGCACAATTAAAAGCAGCAGGTAATCAATTATCTTTGCTTGATGATTAACTATAATGGTTCATCCGATATATAAGTCCGTAAAAATGAATTGATAAATACTGAGACTTTTTAGTCAAGCACTAGTTATACTTTACTCGTGTTAGCAAGAAGATTAATCTTTCTCCACAGAGTTAATGTATTCAAAGGTTAAAACTACTTATTGGGGATGGATAGACATAACAATTAACCCCAGATCAAAAAGGCACTGGCCATGATTATCATCAACAAACCAATAGCAATTAATAACCAGCCACCAATTACTAGCGCCCCAGGTTCGGGGCGATCCGGTTTATGCTCTAAAAATTCTCTGGCATCAGGGCGGACAGAAATAGAATCATAATAGCTCTTTTCTTCTTGCCTGCTGCGAATAAATGCAACAATACCAAGAAAGAGAAAAAGTCCTCCCATCCCCATTAATATAAGCCAATCACCATGAGTCATATTCAGCTCCTGGCGTTAGGTTGATAAATATTATTGAATATCTACAGTTGCTCCGGCTGCTTCTAGTTTCTGCTTAATATTATCTGCCTCTTCTTTGTTTACTCCTTCTCTTACTGCTTTGGGAGCACTTTCCACTAAATCTTTAGATTCCTTTAACCCAAGTGTAGTGACCTCTCGTACCGCCTTAATTACGTTAATCTTGTTAGCTCCCATATCTTTAAGAATCACGTTAAACTCGGTCTTTTCTTCTTCATCTGCAACTGCGGCTTCAGCTGGTCCTGCGGCTGAGGCGACAGCAGCTAACGGTACAGCAGCACTAACTCCAAATTCAGTTTCCAGGGCTTTAATTAATTCTGACAGCTCAAGAACTGTCATATTTTTTATAGTACTCATTAGCTCATCAGTCGTTATTGTGCTTTCTGCTTTTTGCGGAGTAGTAGTTGCTGTTTTGGCTGCTTTAGGTTTTTTCACAGCTTTTTTGGCAACTGTTTGCTTTTCTTCTTCTATCTTTTCCTCTACTACTTCTTCCGCTTCAACTTTATTTTCGGCCATTTTTTATTCTTCCTCCAATTGATTAATTCTTGCTTGTAATATTCCTATAGCCCCTCTTATCGGGCTCGTAAGACAATTAACTAAACTAACGATAGGACTCTGTAAACCACCAAGTGCCTTAGCTATTAATATTTCTTTTGATGGTAATGTGGATAAGTTTGCCACATCAGCTGAACTAAGCAGTCTGTTATCTAGAAATCCTCCTTTAATACTGAGCGCAGCTTTTGAATCACGGATATAATTGGATAATATTTTGGCTGGTACATTTATTTCATCTTGACCAATGGCTATTGCGGTCGGACCTTCAAAATATTCTAACAAATCACTTCTGTTAATTCGTGCAGCAGCAAATCTCGCCAGAGTATTCTTTACCACTTTATATTCAATATTTGATTCTCTTAATTTACGGCGCAGAACATTCATTTCAGTGGCTGTTAATCCTCTGTAATCAGTTAAAATACAAATACTGCATTCAGAAAAAGTTTCTTGTAGTTCCTCAATGATTTGTGCTTTCTTTTCTTTGGTTTCTATAGACAAATTTCCTCACCTCTCATTGTTAACCATGCATGTTTTATAAAATTAGCCCTTGCGTTTATTGCACAAGGGCTTTCCAGAGCTTTTTTAGCTCAGTAAATCAGTCCTCGGCAGGCACAATATTTTAAGTCTTAACTGACACCCGCTGTCTCAGGATATTATAAATTGTTAAATTATATTTGTTATAACAGATATTATTTTCAAACTAAAAGTATTACTATTTTACATCTTATAATTATAAATTACAACTGAAAATTACTTAATTACCGACAATGGCAACACTAATTACGCATTGAGGGGGGAAGCCACCCAAGTTATGCGTAAGTCCTAATTTGGGATTCTTTATTTGTCTTGACCCGCATTTACCCTGGAGTTGTTTGTATTCTTCATACATCATTCTTAAACCACTAGCACCGATAGGATGTCCAAAGCATTTTAGTCCACCATCGGTTTGGATGGGTTGCTCGCCGTCTAAATTAAAACGACCAGCATCAATATCTTCTTTAACCTTACCCACCGGGCTAAATTGCAGGTCTTCCATAGTTACTGCTTCAGTAATTGAGAAACAATCATGAACTTCGGCCATACTTATTTCTTCACGCGGATTCTTAATGCCTGCCTCTTCATAGGCTGCCCGGCTGGCTCGCCGGGTTGTCTCAACATAGGAAAAATCATAATCATTATACATTAGCTCTTCGCCGGTACCGGCTGCAACCTGAATAGCTTTGACATATATTGGATCAGGCCGAAATGATTTTGCCATATCAGCACGGGTAACAATAGCAGCAGCGGCACCATCGCTGACACCACAGCAGTCATATAGTCCTAGCGGCCAGGCAACAATAGGTGCTTTCATTATTGTTTCTATATCTACTTCTCTGCGAAGGTGAGCTTTCTCGTTCATGGCACCATTATGATGGCTTTTGGCTGATATCTTGGCCAGCATTATTTTGCCTTCTTCGGGACTAAGCCCGTACTTATTGAAGTATCCGTTAGCTAACATAGCAAATAATCCGGGAGCACTTAAATTAGGCTGGATAAGCCTATCTCTCTTTCCCTGGTTGCCAAGAGAAAAATCGGGAAGTCCGCCATAGCCGATATCTTTAAGTTTTTCCACGCCTAGTGCTAAAGCAATATCGTAGGCTCCGGAGGCTACTGCGTAGCAAGCAGCCCTGAGAGCTTCGGAACCACTGGCACATTTATTTTCTACATGTGTGACCGGGACATAGGGCATTTTTAAAGTCTGAGATAGAGGTATGCCGCCAGCACCAATGGTAATTTCGGTGTACTGAGTGGCTAACCAAGCTGCTTGAATATCTTTTGGCTCTATTCCGGCATCTCCAATTGCGTCCAAAAAGGCATCAACCATTAAATCTTCAGTACCTTTATTCCAGTGTTCTCCAAATTTGGTGCAGCCCATGCCAATGATAGCAACTTTATCTTTTATCCCACTCATATTATTGTATCCTTTATACTGGTTAAATGCGTTTAATTATTATGTTCGTACTGGAATTGCTTTCCAGCAATAACCATAAATGCTTCTATTGGCATCAGTAAATTTTTTACGGAAAGTCATTTCTACTGGCATGTTTACTTTGATGTCATCTGCTTTGCAGTCAGTTAAGTCATACCAGTATCTTCCTCCTCCCTCAAAGTTGACCAAACCATATATTTGGGGAGGGTTAACAGTGAAGACCAGTGAATCTGCAGTGTAGGTAAAAAGGTAACCTTTCTTATCAGAAAATCTATAGTCTTCCATCTGATCAATAGCTCGGCAATTCGGGTTTACACATACTCTTTGACGCGGGTATTGCGGAGTGCCGCATTCTTTGCACTTTGTTCCTATTAAGCCTAGTAATTCTTTGCGGTTTCTCCATGCCATTGCTGTTTGCTGCCAGGGAACAGTTTCACCCCTGATACCTTTTTCTACGGTGATAGTATTCCTGAAAGTGACAAATTTATTGTAATTGGTCAGCATTTCTTTATTGGCGATAAAATTATTAATATTTTTGTTATTAATGGATATATTGGTAATTTCGTCAGTAACTTGGAAAGCTAAGGCATCGCTACCGCTGCCAAAGCTGGCAACAATGATTTTATCATTGGGCTTAGCATTTTCAAGTGATGCTACCAGTAATATTAATGGATACGCGGTTCCGGTGTTACCGAAAGTCCCAAAGTAATGGTCTTGTATTTGTTCAGGTGAAAAACCAATAATTTTACCAATATTAATATGTGGCTTGGGAAAGATGCAAGGATAACTGGCTTTAGCAATATCCTGCGGTGCTAGGTGACATTTGTTCATTAGTCCGCTAATTGCTTCAGGGATGAATTTACTATAACCTTCTTCCCTGATCCACCTGCTTTCACCCAGTCTATTATATTTGTCGGTATTAATCATCCAGGCATCCATGAAGTCATATGAAACCGAATAGAAATTCTGGAAGCTGGCAATAACATTACCTTTTCCTATCAGAAAAGCAGCGGCGCCATCACCATATTCTTCTTCTTGGGGGCTACCCGGCTTTCCAATGAGGCAATCAGCCGTACATACCAGAATATTCCTGGCTGTTCCTGCTTTGATTGCTTCACAAGCAGCTAGTAGTGCAGTGGTCCCTGCTTTGGTTGAGGCGGAAAAATCGGCAGTTCTGATATCAGTACGCAAGTCAAGTGCAGTGGCAATTATACTCGCATTTAATCTTTGTTTGTATGGTAAAGACAGACTGCTAAAGTATACTCCGTCAATTACGCTTCTATCGATACCATTGAGACAATTAATACAGGCGGCTACTGCCATGGTAACTGCATCTTCATCGTAGTTAGCTACTGATTTCTCCCCAAGTGTATACGTAGTTGGGTCTAACCATCCCATAGCTGAATATATGACATTTCGGTCTATCCGATGCCATGGTATGTAGGCTCCATACGATTTTATTCCTGCCATATTCATTTCCTCACGTTTGTTTGGTTAACTTAGTTTTGCCGGGCATTTGCTATTTCTGAAATACTAAACCTGTAAAAGAAATAAACGTGATTAATAGTATAGGATGGGATTATATAAAGGGTCAAGCATAAGATTTACTAAACGATTGGTATTCTATGTACCTTAACAGTTTGTATTTAAGTAATCAGCCGTAATATTGAATCTCAGCATTGGGATAAACAGCAACTTTGGTATCAGCCCCGTGAGATTTTTGAAGGAACTTTAGAACATCATCCCATTTGCTGAAATAGAGAATTTTATCATCATCGTCAAGCCAGCTGCTTCCTGGATGAGGATATTCCGTAAAGACAATTAAATGGTTGATGTGTTCAGGTATTACTCTACGCCGATGTAGTTTTGCTCCTGTTGTTTTACCAAAAAGACCCATTAAGTAATGGGTAACCTGGCCTTCGGGAGCATTAGCTATTAGAATAACATCGCCACCCTTAGGATTTATTGAAGGGTAGGCTATTTCCAGTCCTAAAGCGGCTTCATTAACCTTGGCATAAGTATTAGCAATAACAATATCCTTGCCTTTAGTTCTGGGTGTCAGGTAATGAGTTTTGGCTTCTTGAACAGCGGTATCATGAGATAATGTCATTGCTCCGGTGAACAATGATACTGTTTCTCCCCACATATTAATTATACAGTTTATTGAAACATCCAAACCGACCAGTTTAGCTGCCTCGTTAATGTCCCGATGCATTGGATTTTCATCGAAAACACCAGTCCCAACAATTGGTTTCTGTGGGTGCTCTCTTTCGCTA
>JAQTVP010000215.1 GCA_028707015.1 Dehalococcoidales bacterium
AGGTTTAGTTCCTTAGCAAAGGTGAAAGTCTGCCGTATGGTATCTTTGGTTTCACCTATCATTCCAATCATGAAATATCCAGTGGTATGAATCCCGGCATCTTTTGTCCATTTAACCACTTTTCTGATTTGTTCCAAGGTAATGCTTTTTTTTATTGAGTCCAGTATTACCTGGTTCCCAGATTCTATACCGTAGGCAATACTCCGGCAGCCAGCATCATGCATCGCTTCCAGCAACTCTTTCGTCATCAGATTTACCCGCCCATTGCAGTCCCAGACCACATCCAATCCCTTACTCTTTAACAATTGGCAAAACTTGAAAACCCGCTTGCTATCAAGAACAAAGGTATCATCATTAAAAAAGAACCCATTTACTCCATATTTTTCGTGCAGTAGCATCATTTCTTCAATAATATTTTCGGGACTTCGTGCTCGCCAGTCTGAACCCCACATATCTTTAAAACAGAAAGTACAACCGAAAGGACACCCTCTGCTTGTAATCAGGTTAGTGCTCCTTATCTGCTTAGAATCTTTAATCTGGATGCCAATGTTCTCAAAGTGATTCTGAAGATACTGATTCATGTTTAGCAGATGTCTGGAGGGAAAGGGAATACTATCTAAATCAGTAATATGATCAGGCTTTTCGGTAATAATGATTTGGTTGCCATCTTTGTAAGCAATTCCACGCACATTATTAAAATCACTATTCTCATTTATAGCAGAAAGGAGATTAACTATCGTTTTTTCACCTTCTCCAAGTACAATAACATCAGCCGAAGACACTTCAAGCAACTCTTTAGTAAGTGTTGTTGCCAGAGGCCCCCCCAAAATAATCTTTATGTTTCCTTTCGCTTCTTTAACAAGTTTAACCAGTTTCAGTACTTCTTGAAATTCAGTAATTATACCGTTAATCCCAACTATATCGGCATTACCAACTTGTCTTTGCAGCTCTTTATCGCTTACCTTCTCTGCACTAAGATCAATAATCTCCACAGTGCATCCTTCTTTTTCTAATACAGCCGCAATATATCCCAATCCCAGAGGTACCCATTTACTCGGGCTCCATACTCTGTATCTTGGATTAATTAAGATTACTCTTGATTGCATAACTATTTACTTCGGAAGTTATTGATAGATTATTTTCCTTAACGCCTTTTTTATTTGTCTTGAATCAGATTTTTTTTCTTAAATATCCCAGAATAATTTTAGCTACCTTTGCAGAGACATTTTTCTCCAGATATTCTGCCGGAGGTTCCCAATCCGGCTGCTCCGCTAACACTATCTCCAGTGCTTTCAACATTACATCTGGCTGGATGCCAGTCAATATATTACTGCCGCATTCAATTGTTTCCGGTCTTTCGGTTACATCTCTGATAGTAATATTACGGGTGCGGAAGATACAGCATTCTTCCTGAACCGTACCGCTATCACTGATGACGCATAATGCATTCTTCTCCAGAGTAATAAAATCAAAAAGACTAAAGGGCGCCGAAAACCGAATATTTTCACCAGCTTTCAGACTGAATTGTTCTATTTTATTCCTTGTTCGCGGATGCAGACTGCAGATAATGGGCAAGGCATATTTTTCACCTATCTCCTCCAATCCGGTAAGAAGGCTTTTTAGCCGGCCGCTATCATCAACATTCTCTGCCCGGTGGGCAGTTACTAAGAAGTATTTTTGTGCAGTCAGTCCTGTTTCCTCCAGTATTTTACTGGCGGATATCTCCTCGGAGAAATAATTAATGACTTCATATATCGGATTCCCGATAACATAAATCATATCACCGGCAATACCCTCATTAAGCAAGTTCTCCTTACTACGATAGGTATATGGCAAAAGAACAGCGCTAGAATGATCAATAACCTTACGGTTAGTTTCCTCAGGAACGCGGTCATCAAAACACCGATTCCCCGCCTCCATATGAAACACAGGTATCCCCATTCTTTTGGCAAGTATACTTACTAACCCGCTGTTGGTGTCCCCCAGTATCAGTAACCTATCCGGGTTTTCTCGCCGAATGACTTTTTCCGTCTCAATAAGTATTTTACCAATCTCCTCACCAAAGGTATTACCCCTTACTCCTAGGTAATAGTCCGGCTCTCTTAAATTCAAATCCTTAAAGAATATGGCACTCAGTTTTTCATCATAATTCTGACCGGTATGAACCAGGATGTGTTCACAAAACTGATCCAGTATTTTTATAACCAGACTTAATCTGATAATCTCAGGTCTAGTACCTAAAACTGTCATTATTTTCATTATTGCCTCAGTAATCCAAAAAACCCTCTTCCTCGAGGAATGCTTTTATCTCATTTTTACTCATGGTATATTCTGATGAAGAAAGAGCATGGGTTAATACCGGCTGGTAATTATCCTGTATTCCCGGTAAAAGTGGGCGGATAATATAATAATTATCTTTTTTAATTGTTCTTGGTATTTCCTCTTCCGTAATTAATACCTCATGAAGTTTTTCAACCGGCCGTATACCAATGATTTCTATATCAGTCTTTCTATCTCCAATCATCACTTCTGCCAGATCCATGATATTAGCCGACTTAAGGTCCGGGACGTATATATCACCGGCTTCACCGAACCGAATGGCATCAAACACAATGTTAACCGCAGAATCCAAGGTAACCAGAAAGCGTGTCATGTCTTTTCTGGTAATTGTAATAGGTCCACCATTTTTCATCTGCTGACGGAAAAGAGGAACCACCGATCCCCGCGAGCCAACAACGTTACCATACCTGGTACAGATAAATTTAGTTTCCGGATATTTCTCATTCGCTCCCAATGCTAACTTTTCCTGTATTGCCTTACACATTCCATAAGTATTTACCGGGGCGCAGGCTTTATCAGTAGAAACAGCCAAAACAGTTTCTACATGATTTCTACTAGTGCCGATAGCACGAATGATATTC
>JAQTVP010000216.1 GCA_028707015.1 Dehalococcoidales bacterium
GACTGGCCGGTTTGCTCCGAAAGGGTGGACTACTTTACTCCGAAAGGCCGGCCGATTTGCTCCGAAAGCCTGGTTATTTTACTCAGAAATACCCAGCAAGCTGCTTTGCAAGTACCATATACGAAGATGGATCAATATTCTGGTATAATGTTTGTGACATCAAAAAATAACTTCTTTTGGAGTATTTCGGCTTGCTTTGGACTAAGTTTTTTACTTAAATCGTCTAAAATTGGGTAAATTATGTGTATATAACGGTCTGCAGCCTCGAAATCACTAGCAAAGACAATAATTATTCGAATATATTCCCAATTGGGAACATCGGGATCATTTACATGGTAAATCTGAATATTTAGAAGAGGCCAGTTTTCTTCATTCGATTTATTACAAACGACATTTAGAACTCGTTGCAGTGTATTCATCCCCAAAACACCAAGAAAAGTGCGTATTGATTGAGGATCATTGAGTTCGCAAGGACATGAGATAACCAATACTTCCTTTACAGGTTGTTTGGTAAATGTTGGGAGAGACAACGCGCTTGATGTAGTCTTGTGAAATACAAACGAATCGGGCACTCTTGAAAAACCATCCCTAGTACCGATTAGTTTGTTACTAGAAGAAGTATTTCCTCTAAATTTATTAACATGTATTTTTGACTTTCTCATATCTTTACATGAATAGAATTTGTCAATAGATAAAATCCATTTACGTCCTTTAAGTGACGCCTTCAGGGATTTAGAACGGTCTTTTCTAAATCCTAAACCATTAATAATTGGGAAACCTTCATTAATCTTAGTAGCCATAACATCCCGTAGCTATTTAATATTCTTGTTATTTTTTGAATTTATTTCTTTTTTATGATCCGCTAATATTTCACGTAGCGTTTTGGATAGGTACTCAATTGTATCCCAAGGTATACAAATTGAAGCTACCTGTTTATCCTCAATTTCGTTAGGGCTGCAATATGCCCTTGAAACAAATCCATAGTCAATAATTACAATATCATCCTGTGTTGATATAGCGAAATTGTTGGAAAATATAGGGGATATAGACAATGCGCTCGGTTTTATCTCTTTTATTTGTGGCTCGTCTGTTTTCTTTGGCATCATCGACACCTCGTTTTCAGATTATATTTTTATATTATGATAATGTCAACACCTGAAGTTTAACATTCATTTATTCTCATCGCAAATATTCGGTAAAATAAAAATTCAATAATCAGACGAATTCGAATTTTCAGGAAGTAAATTGTTACCAAATAGTTACCAAATAGTTACCATTTAGTGTTATGTCAAACGACGCAAACAAATGCTCCACCAATTTTAGCTTCATATCTGTGGAGCGGGATACGGGATTCGAACCCGTGACAACCTGCTTGGAAAGCAGGTTATTGAGTTTTTCTGATTTTAACTTTGAGATAATAAGGTCTGCGAGCCTGTCCATTACCTCTGGAGATAGAGAGGCAAGTATTCGTTTTTCATCGGAATTTTCATCCAAAGACATTCCTCTTCCCTCCTATTTCTTCAATCCTCATGATTATTATACACAATAAATTCACAACGATATCAATGCTTTATGTGGCGAATTTTTCAAAATCTAATAATAAATTCCACCTCAGTTATATGACATGAAATGAATAATATACTATAATAATTACCAATCTTCAAATGTATAGATACCCACGGGCAAGCCCGTGGTACTTTCAACCTTTCAAGCTTCGCTTGGGCAACTTACATTCATCCACTGGTAAACCCGTGGTCTTCTGCCCTTCGGGTTATTAATAAACTTCCCACGACCTTACGAGCCTGTCTCAAAAGTCAAAACACAAAATTATAGCTCCCACTATGTGGCGAATAATGGTCTGATTATTTATGTTATTCCCCACAAATATTTATTAACAAAGCAGTAATTATCTGTATTCTCCCACTTTATCCTCTCGCAATCTATTTCTGAGACAAGCTCTTACGGTCGGGGTTTTAACTTATTTCAAACTTCGTTTGCCCTGCATCTTTTTCCATCATCTGAATTACTAGCTTTCTGCAATAACAAGATGCAGGGAGAACTCCATCCCTCGACCTTACGAGCCTGTCTCAGAAGTCAAACCATAAAATTATATCTCCCACTTTGTAACAAATATTGGTCATGTTATTTATTGTCATCACCTCAATATGAGGTGGACCCCATTGTTAGGACAGCAAGGGGGCTAAATTAAGATAGTGTCCTGCCGTATCAATGGTACCGATTCTATCACACCTTTCTCAGGCTCTTCAAAGAGGGTTGGGGTAAATACGTCACCCTGTGTCCGATAACCAAGTGCCTGGTGGGGTCGTGCATTGTTGTAGAAACGGAAATAGTCCCCAATCCCGATTCGGGCATCTTTCCCATTCTGATATGCTTTTAGATACACCTCCTCATATTTCACTGTTCTCCATAACCTCTCGATAAACAGGTTGTCTCTGTAACTTCCTTTACCATCCATGCTGATCTTGATCCCGTGTTTCTCCAAAAGCCCGGTGAAAGCCTTACTGGTGAATTGGGATCCTTGATCAGTATTGAAAACATCCGGTTTGCCTTTCCTGAGCGCCTCTTCGAGTGCCTCTACACAGAAGTTAGCATCCAGCGTATTTGATAGCCTCCATGCTAGTGTGGTGCATCTAACGCTTTGTTAGCTCGTTTTACCTGACCTTGTACCCCCTGAAACGATACCGGATATAATATCGTAAAAAGGGGGCACGTCACAGGAACATTTAGTTGAAGAGGATTGATACCTTCGCGCAGGTTAAAAGCATGACGTATTGTGGTTATCCGATTGCCTAATTTAATCAGTTCTTCGAATTTAGTGTCCCATTTGGCTGGCTGCTAATATGCAACCTATACGGTGGATTGAAAGCTGTAGAGCAAAAGCTCGGT
>JAQTVP010000217.1 GCA_028707015.1 Dehalococcoidales bacterium
ATTAGTATCTTTAGTTCGGAACCTGGGCTGGTAGATATTGCCGGTACTTTCCTGAGGATAGCAACAACCGGGTATATTATTATGGGCTTAGTTGCCGTTCTCGCTCAAAGTCTGACCGGTATTGGTGATACTATGCCACCTTTGTTTATTACTTTAATAAGTTCATGGGGAATACAAATGCCTTTGGCTTACTTTTTACCACGGATTACCGAGCTGGATGTTTACGGAATACGTTGGGCGATAGTTATTGGCATTGCTGCAAGAGCAATCGCTTACATAATATATTTCCGGATGGGTAGATGGAAGCATAAGAGGGTTTAATCAGGTTTCAGGAAATAATGGCGGCTAATAATTGGGATGATTTATTCATATGATAAGTATTAATCCAATCACCACACTAACAACGCACAATAAAGCTGGCCAGTACAGGTCACGCCAAACCAACTCCTTTGTTTCAGTACGCAAACTGACAGGAAGTTTACTGTAGAATCTCCGATAAAGCGTGACATAAACTAATGCGAGTATTATTCTGACCACCGCCATCATGGGAATCCATAAGGTCGTAACCTGAATGATTTCAGTGGCTAATTGATATTGCACATCTATCGGCGAACCAGGCACAAGCCAATGCGTAATTAACAATTCGGGTAGAGTCCATAGCAGCATGCCAGTCGGGACTAGCCAGATGGTGTTGCGATTCTCTGGTTTCAAACCGATTAGAGGGAACCATGAAACCATGCATTAGTGCTCAAATCCGAGAGCGGTCTGGAATATCCGGAAAAAGCAAATGGATGAACATAGATACTTATATTAGAGACTCTATAGATCAGATTTACCAATGCATGACCACCTTCATGCACGGATAGTATGAAGGAAAGATAATGGGAATAATATCAGAATAACAAAACTGTTGATTTAACTGCAGAAGTGAGATTAGATGATTTTCTCTCATCCGCGTCTGTTTGTGTGGCAGGAAGAGTGTTTGGTTTCATATCACCACACCTTATTTAGCATTTAACCGTTTGCTAATTTACTAGTTAACGAATATTGGAGATCACCTTTCAGGCATGTGTACAAGTATTTGTTCCCATTTAGTTTGTTACAAAGTGAGTATATCATAAAATATATGCATGATTACTTGTAAGAATTAATTTCTATATCGAAGCTAAAAGGTATAGATGTATTGTGCTCATATCTTCGGTAAGTTTAGCCAGCCACAACGATATTACTATTTATTGAGTAGAAGTAATAACAGTTCAGACAGAGATATGTTGTGTAGTTAAGGCTTCATCCGGGAGCATCTTATTTAGGATTTTCTCTACTGCCATAGTATGGCTGCAAGCTCCCCAGCTTGCGAAGAAATGGCAAGAACAATGCCACTTACCGTCTTTGTATTCAGTGGTGTAGCTATTATTGTTCCCCTGGAATTTTACAGAAAGTTCAGAAAACTTGATTCGTTCCGGTTCCTGAGCGTATCGTTTAGCCTTTTCAATTTTACCAATCAGACTTGATTGCATATCTACACCTCTCAATAAAATTAATAAGCACTGACCTACTGTGCTCAGTGCTTAAATGTCTTTATTACTTTCTATCAAGCTGGTAATTAAGAGCATAACATCTTATCCTGATTATATTTATATTTTCATCTTTTTAATTCTATCCTTTTTTTACTTAAAAGTCCAGTGAAATATGGTGTTATTTAAGGGAAAATAAAGTAGGAAATGGTCTGTATATGTCTACAAATTGCTTTAATAGAACTTTTGCTGTAGAATAAATTTAGTAAAATTATTCGAGGTGAAATAGTGCCTACCTATGATTATGAATGTGATCTTTGTCATTATGTTTTTGAACGTAAACAAAGATTTGATGAAGAGCCAGTAGCTATATGCCCTAAGTGCGAAGGAAAGTCTCGCCGTGTATTACATTCAATCCCTATTATCTTTAAAGGAAGCGGATTCTATGTTACGGATAGCCGTAAAGGTGGTGGAGCTTTTGAGGCAGCTGAAAAGATGGCGGGAGATAAGGATAAAGTAAAAGGATAATTAGGGTTGAAAGCACTTCTACAGCGAGTTACCGAAGCTTCTGTTAGCGTTGGTAGTGAAATGGTGGGGAAGATAGATAAAGGGCTGGTGATTTTTGTAGGAGTAGCCAGTGGGGATACAGGAAAAGATGCGCAATATCTGGTACAGAAGGCTGTTAACCTGCGTATCTTTTCTGATGCAGAGGGTAAATTTAGCCTTTCTGCTCTAGATATCAAAGGCGATCTATTAGTGGTCAGCCAATTTACCTTGTTGGCTGATACCAGAAAGGGGCGCCGTCCCAGTTTTGTGGAAGCGGCTCCGCCAACCGAGGCCGAGGAGATATTTGAGCAGTTTGTTGAGCAAGCACGTGCCACAGGTTTGATGGTTCAAACTGGGCGCTTTCAGCAATATATGCAAGTAGTGATTAATAATGATGGCCCGGTAACAATTCTTTTAGATAGTAAACGTAAGTAGTGAATATGCTTCTATTGATTTTGTCTATTTAAGCCAGAGAGCATAAATCACAATATTCTGGATGTTAAGGAACAGGCTAATGGTTGAAGAAATACTGCCGAATCTGTACAAAATCGAAGTTCCTCTTCCGCATAATCCCTTAAAAGCTATTAATTCTTATGTAATCAGAGCGGGGGAGCAATCTCTGATTATTGATACCGGGATGAATCGGAAAGAATGCAAAGATGTGCTTCTTGCTGGCTTAGAAGAACTTGGCGTAGATTTGCAGAAAACCGATTATTTTATTACTCATTTACATGCAGACCATTTGGGGCTTGTTTCTAGTCTGGTTACCGACAAGTCAATAGTTTATTTTAATCAACCAGATGCTGATTGGATTAATTCCCGTACA
>JAQTVP010000218.1 GCA_028707015.1 Dehalococcoidales bacterium
CGTCAATGAGAGAAGGGACACATCGTCATGAGCAAGTGTCAGCAGTACTTTTCTACCGTTTTAAATGGCTTGAAGATAACCACCTTCATCAAATACACATTTACCATAATCCTTTTGGACAAAGAATAATAAACACAAGCTTGTTCCCAGAAATACCACAGATGGTTCCACGTGATGAAGAAAAGATGGTATGGATAAATGGTGAGCCTGAATAACGCAAATCGTCAAAACTGCTTAACTTAGTTAACAAGGATTATTGAATATAATAAGCTTGTACAGCAGGTTCTGGATAGGACACGAGTAACTTCTGCAGTGATGGAATAAGCTGCTTTTTCTCAAACAAAAGTTCGGGAACTGTCAACCAAGGCCCACTTTACTGGACTTGAACCAACCTTTACTGAAACTATAATTCGTCTTCCGGTGCCGACTGCGACTTACTTTTTGAGGTGGGCCAATTGAAGGTTATTGAAAAGACTTTCCCTGAAAAATCTGTTTTAGACTTCCGGGGAGTTCTAGGTATCGTTCCCTTTGGTGGATTAATGTGCTCTTTCGTTGCGCAAAATGAGCCCAAAAGTTGCTGGCTCCCCGACTAGGATTCGAACCTAGAACCTAGCGGTTAACAGCCGCGCGCTCTACCGTTGAGCTATCGGGGATTATTATTATCCTGGCTGCCGAGCCAGGATTCGAACCTGGGTAAAAGGATTCAAAGTCCTTCGTGCTACCGCTACACAACTCGGCATCGAAGCCATCTAATTTCTTAAGTTACAATGGTGCCGAAGGTCGGGGTCGAACCGACACGAGAGTTGCCCCTCAACAGTTTTTGAGACTGCCGCGTCTGCCTATTCCGCCACTCCGGCTAGATGCAAAAGCATCTGATAATAACGTTCTATTTTACATGGTGCCGAGGCCCAGAATCGAACTGGGGACACGCGGATTTTCAGTCCGCTGCTCTACCGGCTGAGCTACCTCGGCATAGAGAATTTAATCTCTAATTCGAGCAATATTATAGCACAATTATTTTTTCGAGGCTACATCTTTTACAGTAATGCGAATTTCCTGTCTGATATTGTATACAACAGATCATTATTTTGTAAATATTTTCAAACCAAAGATAAACCTGAATATATTGACTAATGGTATCATTGGTGATACCATTAGTCAATATAGAGATGGATAGATGACGAAAGCCGAAAAAAGAGAAATTAAAATAAGGCAGAATCCTGACAATGTATCATTGGAGGATTTCGAGTTTCTGATTAATCAGTATGGAGAAATAATAGAAGGCAGCAATCATCCGAAAGCTCATATTCACAATCATGTATATCCATATAAAAGAAAAAACCCGGTAAGCGCTCACTATGTTGAGGGCATTTTAAGAATTATCGATGAAATGAAAGGAGAATAGAGTATGGTTACCGCTAAAATAGATATTGAAAAACAAGTCGAATATTACATGAACTTGCCCTATACCATGACTATAAAGTATAGATCGGAGCAGGGTGGTTATTATGTTGCCGGATATGTCGAGTTGCCTGACTTAACCATGACAGGGGATACTCTTGAAGAAGCAGTCAAGGAACTATTAAGTGAAAGAGAAGACTGGTTTGAAACCTGCCTTAAACTGGGGGTAAAAATACCCTTACCTGTAGAGACTCCTAAATACAGTGGAGAAATTCGAGTCAGGATGCCGCCATCACTGCACCAATTACTGGCGCAAAGGGCAGCTAATGAAGGTGTAAGTCTGAATCAGTATATGGTTACAGGTTTAGCCAGAACAGTAGGGCTTGACGAAGGACAGAAGTATAAAATTGGTAGCAAATAGAGATAATATCAAAATAAAGGTCGGTTTGGCCTGTTAAATTATTGACAAAAATGTTGTGTATTCATTGCCTAATCGAATTAATTTATCTAAACTGATTGAAATGGGTATAATACCTAGTGTTAATGATGCTCCTAGAAGATTTAAACATATCAGTGTTAAGAATTTTAAGGATATAATAAGAGAGTGTAAAGTTAATGAAAGTATTATTGTCTATTAAACCAGAATTTGCGTTGAAAATATTTGAAGGTTCAAAAAAATATGAATATCGTCGTAATATTTTTAAACGGACTGACGTAACAACAATAGTAGTTTATGCCTCAGAGCCGATAAAGAAGGTAATCGGCGAATTTGAAATTGGTGGAATAATCCATGAGAATCCACTAATACTATGGGAACAGACAGGGGAACATGCAGGTATCTCAAAAGATTTATTTATGAATTATTTTAAAGATAAGAATATAGGCTATGCAATTAAGATAAAGAACACGAAGCCTTACGATACTCCAACATTACTGAATAAATTAATGATTACATATCCTCCACAATCGTTTATATATTTGTAAAAATAATATTTACAAAGAGTGTGTCAATATTTCTTATCTCAGCACTACGTTATCTATAAGTCTTGTTCTGCCAATTTTAACTGCCATCGATACCAGCGCTTTTCCAGAAATCTTAGTCAGTTCTTCAAGAGTAGTTATATCAGCAACAGAAACATAATCTATTCTCGCTAACTGTTCTGTTTTTATCAGCCTGACCATTTCGCTCCTGATGATTTCGGCGTTTCTTTCCCCCTGTTCGTACATGCTCTGTGCCATCATCAACGAACGGTATGAAACCGTTGCAGCCTGCCTTTCTTCGGGGCTCAGGAATGTATTGCGGCTGCTCATTGCCAGTCCGTCCATTTCCCGTATTGTGGGCATTGTGATGACCTCCAGGTTCATGTTCAGGTCAGCTACCATCTTTTTTATAACGATTACCTGCTGGGCGTCCTTCTGCCCGAAGTAAGTTTTATCAGGACTCACAATATTGAACAGCTTGTTGACTACTGTAGTGACACCGCG
>JAQTVP010000034.1 GCA_028707015.1 Dehalococcoidales bacterium
TTCCGCTACCCTTAGTGGCGGGGAAGCACAACGAATTCGCCTAGCCACTCAAATTGGCAGCGGGTTAATGGGAGTACTTTATATCTGCGATGAACCAACGGTAGGGCTACACCCGGCTGATGATTCCCGCTTGATTGAAACTCTTAAAAGACTTAGAGATTTAGGCAACACCATACTGACTGTGGAACATGATGAAGCTATGATGAGAGCCGCCGACTATATAATTGATATGGGTCCAGGAGCCGGTGAGCATGGCGGGCGGATTATAGCCGCCGGGACCATAACTGAGATTATGAATAATAAAGATTCTATCGCCGGTCAATATCTGAGTGGTATCCGGCAAATTACCCTGCCTACTGAGCGGCGCTCCGGATCGGGTGAGGAAATTGTAATCAAAGGAGCCCGGCAAAATAACCTGAAAAACATAGATGTACATATCCCTCTAGGCAAATTAGTTTGTATTACCGGAGTATCCGGTAGCGGTAAAAGTACCCTTATCGCTGAAATTATGTACAAGAAATTAGCACAGATATTTTATCGGGCAAGAGAGAGAGCAGGCGATTGCGATGCCATCACGGGTATCGAGCATATTGATAAAGTAGTTGATATTGATCAATCACCAATCGGGCGTACTCCCCGCAGTAATTCAGCTACCTATACTGGCACTTTTACCCCGATACGAGAGCTTTTTGCTACTTCCCCGGAAGCCCGAATGCGAGGTTATACTCCAGGACGTTTCTCATTCAATATTAAGGGCGGACGCTGTGAATCCTGCCGCGGCGCCGGATTTATACAGATAGAGATGCAGTTCTTACCCGACGTTACTGTACCCTGCGAAATATGCAAAGGTAAACGGTATAACCGAGAGGCTTTAGAAATCAGGTTCAAAGACAAGAATATAGCTGAGGTACTGGATATGACCGCAGAACAAGCTCTATCTTTCTTTGAACATTTCCCCAGAATAAAAAATAAGCTGGAAACCCTTTGTGATGTTGGGCTTGGCTATATTCATCTTGGGCAACCAGCACCCACCCTTTCTGGAGGTGAAGCACAGAGAGTCAAACTGGCCACTGAACTATCAAAGCGTTCTACCGGCAAAACATTATATATTCTTGATGAACCAACTACCGGCCTTTCTTTTGAAGACGTGGCAGCTCTGCTACGGGTTCTACAGCGCTTGGTGGATGCCGGTAACACAGTAATTATCATCGAGCATCATCTTGATGTAATTAAAAATGCCGATTATATAATCGACCTTGGCCCAGGAGCAGGTGATAAGGGCGGTTATATTGTCGCTACCGGTACACCTGAAGAAATCATCCTGGAGAAATCTTCAATTACCGGTCAATATTTAAGCAAAGCCCTACATAAAAATACTAAGTATGCTGTGACTACTTGATTAGTATTGTAAAAACACTTTCTTGCTGTTAAAAGGCTTAGCTAAACTTTCTTGGATTTCTAGGTAAATTAACTTATGAGCGATGGTTATTTGTAACAAATGGAGGAAAATTACTACTTGATTAAAAATAAGAACAGCAAATTATTCTACGGCTATATTATTGTTATAGCCGGTTTTCTTATTACAACCTTTGCTCATGGAGCATTAAACACTTTTGGTATCTTTTTCAAACCCCTTTCCGAAGAGTTTGGCTGGTCCAGAACCATTCTTTCAAGTGCCTCATCATTATCTTTCCTTTTGGGCGGTTTTATCTCTATTATTATCGGAAGGCTTCTTGACAAGCTAGGTCCGAAAATAATTGTAACAATATCTGTCCTCTTTTTAAGTACCGGCTTTTTATTAATGTCACAAATAAATACTGTCTGGCAATTATATTTGGTTTACATTTTACTGATCGGTGTTGGTTTACCTGGTACTGATATTGGTCCTTTATCCACAGTTGCAAGATGGTTTGTAAAAAGAAGAGGAATCATGAGCGGACTGGTTAAAGTTGGTACAGGTACCGGTATGTTTATCATGCCGCTTGTAGCCAACTGGCTCATCTCTAGCTACAGTTGGCGCACCTCATACATAATTATCAGTATTGTATTGCTAGTTGTTGTCGTTTCAGTTACTCAATTTCTCAAGCGAGACCCAATCCAAATGAACCAGCTGCCTGATGGAGAACAACAAAATACGCAGAGTACTACAGATTTATTTAGTATTGGGTTTTCCCTATCGGAAGCTATCCGCACCAGGCAATTCTGGACAATAAGTATTATGTATTTACTACTAATCTCTACTACACAAACAATTCTTCTGCACATTACCCCGCATGTAATAGACCTGGGTATCCCATCAGCAACTGCAGCCAGTATCCTGTCTATTATTGGCGGTGCCAGCATTTTGGGCCGCCTAACAATGGGTTATTCCGGGGATAAAATTGGACACAAGCGGGCAATCAATACTTCTTTTTTAATTCTTTCCATAGCTATACTCTGGCTACAATTTACTGATGAGCTTTGGATGTTATACTTATTTGCTGTAGTATATGGTTTTGCCCACGGTGGGTTTTTCGCCCTTATTTCACCAATGCTAGCACACATCTTTGGCATAGCTTCTCATGGAACAATTTTTGGTATTACCGTATTCTTTGGTACTTTAGGCGGTGCTATTGGCCCAGTATTTGCTGGTTACATGTTTGATACAACCGGGAGTTATCAAATACCTTTCATAACCTGCATGGCAGTAAGTATTACTGGACTTATATTATCCTTAACTCTAACACCACTACTCAAACCAAATAGAAGTGACTAGATTAGGAGAATATATAATTGATAATAAATAGAAGACCCAGATTATTCTATGGTTATATTATAGTCATAGTTTCTTTTATAATTATGGCCGCTTCACATGGAGCCATATCCACTTTTGGAGTCTTTTTCAATCCATTATCCACAGAATTCGGCTGGACAAGAGCTACAATTTCAGGAGCTGCCTCATTATGTTTTTTCCTAATGGGTCTATTTGGTATTATCATGGGAAAACTTACCGATAAGTTTGGACCAAGAATAATTATGACAATTTGTGGCTCTGTTTTAGGTTTAGGCTTTCTGCTAATGTCACAGCTTAACACCGCCTGGCAGTTATATCTATTTTACAGCCTGATAGTAGGTTTTGGAGTTAGCTCTGTTGATGTTTCTCTTTTATCCACAACAGCAAGGTGGTTCGTGAAAAAAAGAGGAATCATGAGTGGGCTGGTTAAAGTTGGCACAGGTACCGGCATGCTAGTTATGCCTATATTGGCAAATTGGCTAATATCCAAATATGGCTGGCGCCAGTCTTACATTGTTATAGCTATTATAATTCTAATAATTGTTGTCGCGGCTGCTCAACTACTACGACGAGACCCCAGTAAAACACATCAATTATCAGAAGTCAAAGAGCTGAAAACTGCAGACACTACAAATTCAGCAATAAAAGGACTGTCTCTGCAAGAATCAATCCACACCAGGCCATTCTGGATTATATGTGCAATATACTTTCTTCTTCTATTTTCTGCACAAACTGTTATGATTCATATCAATCCATATGCAATAGACCTCGGCTTTTCCGAAGCAAATGCAGCTAATATCCTATCTATTATTGGAGGGGCAAGCATTTTTGGCAGATTAGCGATGGGCATTACTGGTGATAGAATCGGCAATAAACTGTCAATAAATATTTGCTTTTGTATACTTTTATTAGCAATATCCTGGCTACAATTTTCTCAAGAGCTATGGATGCTGTATATATTTGCTATTATATACGGTTTTGCTCATGGCGGGTTTTTCGCCCTTATTTCACCAACAGTCGCAGATCTATTCGGCACAGTTTCTCATGGTGTCATTTTCGGTATTATTATCTTTAGCGGAACTGTGGGGGGCTCTATCGGTTCATTTCTAGCCGGATATATGTTTGATATAACTAATAATTACCAAATACCTTTCTTAATCTGCCTTGGAGCAGTTATTACAGGTCTTACACTATCTTTTCTGCTAAAACCAATCAATAAATATTAATAGGAGAGAATCTATATTTTATTAGCAATAAAAGTCCCAGATTATTCTGTGGCTATAATATATTTACAACCTCTTATTTTTAACAGCAGCTGAGGAAACATGAGTCATTTATAGTATTTTTTCAAGCTAATACTATAAGAACTTAGATGGACTGAAACGGTACGTTCCTGATTTTCCAGTTATGGATATTCTTAATGATTTTTTAGCATAAACTAAAACCTTCTCTATTGGCTTTACCTTAACGGCAACCAGTTTCCTATAGCTTCTAGTAACTAAAGAATTATGGACTTTTTTTCTATTTGCATATATTTAGTTTTATTTTTCTGGGTCAGTAGTTTTTAAAGCACCATTAGTAGCCGTATTATTTAGTATAAACTTATACGGGAGTTATTCAAGAAAGCATAGACAGCTTGTGGGGTTACAAATTCTACTACTTCCGACCACATATTTGCTATAATAGGGAAATTATCAAATAGCTTTCTAAATCTGTCTGGAGATTAGTATTAGAGGTTTTTTTACTATCCCTATTTTTAGAAATAACGATTAAATTCAGTAAAGGAGGAGACTATGACCCGGGAAGAAGCATTAAACTCCATTAAGGTTAATGTTAGAAACGAAAATTTAGTCAAACATATGCTGGCTACTGAAGCCATTATGCGAACTCTGGCTAAACGCTTTAATGATGATGTAGAAGAGTGGGGCCTTGCAGGATTACTGCACGATATTGACGTAGAACTCACTAATGGCGATATGAGCACTCATAGTAAATTGGGGGCTGACCTAATCCGCGAACTGGGAGCCAGTGAATCTATAGCTCACGCAGTATTATGTCACAATGAAGCACATGGCGTACCTAAGGAAACAACTCTTGATAAAGCTCTTTTCTGTGTTGACCCGTTAACTGGTTTAATCACCGCAACTGCCTTAGTTCGACCGGATAAGAAACTAGCTGGTCTTGAAGCTAAATCAGTGATTAAGAAATTTAAACAAAAAGGCTTTGCCGCTGGAGCAAACAGGCAACAAATTTCTCAATGCAGTGAAATAAATATTGATTTTGAGGAATTTATCGAACTAGGATTAACCTCAATGAAAGCAATTGCTGCTGATCTAGGTCTTTAATTTATAAAGTACCTAGTTCACTTCCAGCGTTGAACCCTCGGGTGTTTTAATAACGTCAATGCGAGTTGAGAAAGCATCTTTAAATTCGTCAATATGGGTAATGACTAGTATTTTGTCAAAGTCATCTTTAATAGAATTTATCGCTTCTTTAAGTTTTTCAATGCCGGTACTATCCTGGGTACCAAAACCTTCATCAATAACCAGAATCGGTAATGGTGCGCCTGCCCTCTTTGCCAGCATCTTAGATAGAGCAATACGAATGGCAAAGTTAATGCGAAAAGACTCGCCTCCGCTAAACATTTCATAATTTCGTGTTCCCAGTTCATCGGATATATTTATATCCAGAGTCTCCAGCAAGTCCCCCTTTTTTGTCTGCCGCTGGGTCTCTATTTTTATATGCATTCTGTTGTCGGTCATGCGTCCCAATAATCTATCTGCCTCATTTTCAATCTCAGGAAGTGCCATTTCAATAAGCAAGGCTTGCACTCCTTTTTTACCAAAAGCCTGAGCTAAATCTCTATAGATTTTTTCTTCCCTTGAGGCTTGGGCAAGTAATTTTTCTTTCTCTTTTCTTTGAATTTCCAGTTCAGAGCAACGCTGTAACTTTACCTTTAGTTGCCATATTATCTCCTGAAATTGTCTCTGTTGTACAACTAGCACCTGATATTCAGTTTCTATCTGCGTCAAATCACTCACTAATTGAGGTAACCGGTTAAGTTCTTCACCAAAACCAATTTTTCTCTGGTTATCAATCTCCAAACCGTTATGCAATTCACCGATAGCCTCTTCGGCCCTTTTATAAGCTTCCTTCTCCTGATAAATAAATCTGTCAGCTATTTCTAATCTCCTCTTAGGGTCTTCATATTGCTGCAAGTCTGCCAGATACTTACGTATTTTTTCATGCTGTTGAGGATTATAATCAATCTTAATTATTTCTTTTTCCAGTTCTTCTAATGCCTTTTGCTCAATATTGGCAAAATCCTTTTTGACCAGCTGTTCCTCTATTTCGGTTAATTTTCCCCTTTCCTCAATTAGTTTATCGCTTGCTTTTTCGGCCTCAGAATATTGCTGCTTAAGGATGCCTAGTCTGCTTTGTACAGACACACTATCTCTTTTTAGTTTAATTTCCATCTGGAGTATTTCTTTTTCCAGAAATTCAAAGTCCGTTTTTTTTCGAGTTAGTTCAGTTTGATTTAATACTATTTCATCAGATTTACTTTGCCTGTCGGAAATATGTTTTTCTTTAATAACGTCTATATTTTCCATACTCAGTTCTGTTCCACACAAGGGGCATTTGGCATCACCTTCAGTTAACAAAAGGTTTAGTTTCTCCGCTATTTCTTTTATTCCCTGTTTTAATTGCAATATATTAGCCTCTATTTGATGAACTTGCATCCGTAATTCTTGACTAACCTGTTTTTTTCTTAGCAATGCTTCCTCATCTGTATTTAACTGGCTTATTTGTATTTGTGTTTTTTGCAATTCCGCCTTAACCTGAGGAATTTTTTGTGCGTTACTTTCTATTTCCTTAATTTTATTTAGAATTAAAGCATGTTCAGTAATTACACTTTGACCAGCTTCCCTTATTTTACCATCCAAATAAGTTTTTTGTTTTTCCAAATCAACTAACTGCCTGAATTTATGTTCCAGTTCCTCATTTAATTTTTTATGTGTAATAAGCTGATTATAACCTTCTTCTATAGTAGAACGTCTGGTTATTATATTTTCATATTCATTAATCCGTAAAGAATGTTGCTTAACCTGTTGCTTCCACCGCTCTAAATCTTTCTCTGCATCTCTGATATGTTCTTCCAGTTGAATCAGCTGCATTTTCTTATTTTCTAACAGTCCCTTTTCCTGCTGCATTTTATTCCGTATTGACTCTTGTTCTTTTACTGCTATCGTTATTTGAGAATATTCACTCTGTACTTTTTCAAACTCAGTTTCACAGGTAGGTTTTTGAGCCAATTCAGTACTAATATTTATAATGGCATTTTCCAATTGTATTTTCTTAGTTTCCTGCTCTCTCCCTCTATCTTTAGCTCTACTTTCCAATTCATCATAAAAGGAAAGCCCCAGAATATCAGCTAATACCTGCTTTCGATCACCTGGCCTTTTTAGGGTAAACTCATCAGCATGCCCCTGTAGCAAAAAAGCACTATTAATAAACGTGGGATAATCCATATGCAGAATATTAACAATTTTCTGCTGTGTTTGAGCTATACTATCCCCCGTGATTGGCTTTACACTATCTCCATTGGTTATCTGTAATTCCAGTATTGCTCTTCCGGAGCTTTCCCTCCGTTTAGGGATGGAACGTTTGCGTATGATACGATATGACTGTTGCCCTAAAGCAAAATCAAACTCTACCTCCATTTCATTCTGGCCGGAATATATCAGGTTATCATCACTCTTAGCTCTAGTTTGCCCCCATAGTGCCCAAGTCATAGCGTCAATTAGCGCTGATTTACCATTACCATTATCACCACAAATACAAGCAGTATGAATATCCCCAAAGAGCAATGGCGGTACATTATCTTTGTAACACATGAAATTACGAATCTTTAATTTAAGCGGAATCATTTACAAAGCTCCCCAGATAATATTTTATATCAAGTTATTTTAGCATAAACATTTAAAGTGAAGTATTAATAAAAAGAGGGGTAATACCCCTCTTTTTATTAATACTTATGTCAACTATATAATTAAGTTATCTATATTATTCCAAATAGTCTTTTAATTTCCGGCTTCGGCTGGGATGCCGTAATTTACGAAGTGCCTTAGCC
Organism: Dehalococcoidales bacterium; assembly: GCA_028707015.1. GTDB lineage: Bacteria > Chloroflexota > Dehalococcoidia > Dehalococcoidales > JAQTVP01 > JAQTVP01. Next base: position 7,905 of record JAQTVP010000034.1, read on the forward strand.
TCAATTTGGCGAATTCTCTCCCTAGTTACCTTAAATTCTTTCCCCACTTCCTCAAGAGTCCGGCTTCGTCCATCTTCAAGCCCAAATCTTAACTGAAGCACTCGCTGTTCACGTGGAGTAAGACTGGCTAACACCCCATCAATCTGCTCTTTTAAAAGTTGTTTGGAAGCAGCATCAGGAGGGGGCATAGCATTCTGATCCTCAATGAAGTCACCTAAGCTATTGTCTTCCTCCTCACCCATTGGTGATTCCAAGGATATTGGCAGCTGTGCTAACTTAATAATTCCTCTAATTTTCTCCGGAGGTATTTCCATTTCCTCGCCAATTTCTTTAGGAGTAGGTTCTCGGCCATGCTCCTGTGCCAGATGACGGCTCACATTCAACAGTTTATTAATTGTCTCAACCATATGAACCGGAATACGAATCGTACGAGATTGGTCAGCAATAGCCCGAGTAATAGCTTGGCGAATCCACCAAGTAGCATAAGTGCTAAACTTATAACCTCTATGATAATCAAATTTTTCTACAGCTCTAATTAGCCCGATATTACCTTCTTGAACAAGATCAAGCAAAGGCATGCCTCTGCCTATATGTTTTTTAGCTACGCTAACCACCAACCGCAGATTAGCCTCAATGAGATGCCTCTTTGCTTTTTCAGCCTCAAACTCAATATCTCGCAGATACTCATGAAGTTGTTCTTCATAAACTCGAATAGAAGCAACAAAAGCATCATTTTCTACGACATCCTTCAGATCAGCTAACAATACATTATCTTCAACAGCATCAAGTATTTTATTCTGCAACAGGGATATATTGATTGAGAGGTCGATAAGAAGCTGTTCTATTTCAGACATGGCTTTATCCATCTCAGTAGCTAAAGCCTGGACTATCTGTTGATCTATCTCATTATCAATACTATCTCTCAATTTAGTATCAGAAATAATCTCTTTAAAGCTTGTAGTTTGTACCGACCCAAGTTGTTCCTGTAAAAGATGGATAATTATTGCAGCCTGGCCAATCTCTTTAAGCATAGCAAGCACTATCTCTGTTGCTGACGGAGATCTTCCATTTTTCTGCAGATAATCCTTTTTAATCTCACTGATACGCTTGCCTTCTTCCAGTTTTTTAGCTAAATATTTTTCGTTTGCAGCCGTAAGAAGATGCACCCTGCCAATTTCATGAAGATACATTCTTACCGGATCATCAACAACTGACTGTTCTTCCATTTGTTCCACAGCTATTTTTGTATCAAGAGTTACATCATCATCGGTGTCATTGTCTATTTCGTTATCTAAAAACAACTCATCTTTTTCCTTCTTTGGAGAGGATAACTGCGTAGAGCTTTCATTATTATTATTTTCTAAAACCATCGATCGCCTCCCTTTATTCACGATTATCTTTATGCATTCGATTAAATATTTCCCCTAACTGTACACTAACTTCTATTCCCTGCTCTCTAAGCTTAGCTATCTCAGCAGCAGTTCCACCTGCCTCAGCCTCAGAAGCTAAAACCTCAGCTTTTTTTACCTCTAAACTGCGAAGATATTTCTCCCGCAAACGGAGCACACAATTAGCATATCTCTTTTCCAATTGATCGCCGGGTATATTTTTTAATACCAGTGAATTAAGATATTCCCAGACTACAGAGTCAAGCCCATCTTCAAGTAAAGATAAGTCGTTAGTGTACTGCCAGAGGGCTAAGATTTCACGATTTTCAGCATTTTCGAAATATTCTGGTACGAGCGCCTCGTTTCTATCTTTAAGCTCAGGATGTTGAAGTACTAAAGCTAAACAATATTCTTCAAGCTTATTGGATAAAGGATACTGAACTTGTGCAACTACTGGTGGCTCCGATTTTGTAGAATCATACTTACTATGATTTAGTTTCTTTTTTCCCAGAATTACTTCAAGATCATACAAACTAATGCCAGCCAGACGGGCTAACTTTTGCATATAATGTGTCCGGCGCACTATATCTTTCATCTCATTTATAACTGGGAGAAGCTTATCTACCAGTAAAGATTTCCCTCTAGCTGTATTAATATTAAACTGTGGGATACTCATATTAAAAGTATAATCTAGCACAGGTAGAGATTCCTCCAGTAATTTTTGCCATATTTTTATATCTTCCTTAATAACATTATCAGGGTCTTTACCTTTCGGTAATACAGCAATTTTCACCTCAGCATTAAGATTATTCTCATAGCTCACGCTACGCAGCATAGCTTCCTCTCCAGCTTCATCAGCATCAAGAGCAAAAACCACATTTTTACTTAATCTTTTCAGAATGTCAATCTGCCGCTCGGTAACTGCAGTTCCCATAGATGCAACTACATTATTAAAACCATTTTGATGTGCAGTAATAACATCCATATAACCCTCTACAATCACCATCGAGTCTTTTTGCCTGATAGCTGCTGCCGCCAGATTAATACCATACAGACAACCACTTTTCTCAAATACTATAGTTTGTGGTGAGTTTAGATATTTGGGCATAGTATCATCAAGCACCCTTGCCCCAAAACCAACAATCTGCCCCCTATTATTATAAATCGGAAACATTAAACGATTACGAAAACGGTCATGTATTCCTCCATCCTCTGATTCTATTACCAAACCGGCAACTAACAATTCATTATCACTATAACCTCTCTCCCCAAAGTATTGCTTTAGAGCATCCCATTTATTCAGGCTAAAGCCCAACTGAAAATCAACAACAGTTTTTGGTAACAGCCCTCGACTGGTTATATATTTTCGTGTTTGTTCTGCCGCCGGTGAATTAAGAAGCAAATTATGGAAATATTCTACTGCTACCTGGTTAATTTGATATATTTTTTCTCTCTCATTTTCTTTAGCTTTTGGCTCAGTCCTGGATGGAATACTAACACCCGCTTTCTGAGCGAGAAGTCTCAGTGCTTCACCAAATTCCATTCCTTCTTTTTTCATAATGAAAGAGAGGACATCACCGCCTGTATTACAGGCACCAAAACAATGCCAGCTCTGTTGTTCAGGATAGACGTAAAAGGAAGGACTCTTTTCACTATGGAAGGGACACAACGCTCTATAAGTTCGCCCTGTTTTCTTTAAGGCTGTATACTGGCTGATAACTTCTATAATATCTGTTCTCTGTTTTACTTCGTCAATAACACTCATATTCATACCTGAAGATCGCTTAAATCTCTATTATTTTGTTTTAACTAATGAAAGTTCTTCAGCCATTCTCAAGGCATAGTGGTCAGTCATACCGGCAATATAATCAACAACTCTTCGTTCAATCTCATCACTGCACAAACTATATTCTAATGGAAGTTGTTCTTCATGTTTAGTAAAGTATTTAAATAATAGGCGTAAAACTTCTATTGCTTTTTCCACCCCTGGTTGAGCAGAGCGTAATTTATATACTCTCTCAAAGAGAAACTCGCGCAGATTATTACTCATTTCTAAAACTTGAGGACTCATACCGATAACAGGATTATCTATTTCACCATGGCCACTAACTACCCAGGAATATTCAATAATATCACAAA
>JAQTVP010000219.1 GCA_028707015.1 Dehalococcoidales bacterium
AAATGAAGAGGCATATTCAGGGTATGCTCTTCTGGTAATTCTCCTCTGGTAAGTAGTGCCGCAATTTTAATATTCCAGTATCCTACACGCTTTGCACCAACCAATACTGTAAGCAAGAATTCACCATTTGTTACAGCTTCAATTTCTTCTAGGTTGCCGTCAAAACTAGTTACGGTAATTGAATCAGTTTTTTCTGCAGTCTTAACTGCTTGATATGCTGCAACAGTAACCGCACCACAAACGCTGTGATATGCCTTTAAATCAGGATTCGCCGCAATAATATCTTGCATAACTTTCAAACCATTTGCTGGATCCCAGTTAGATGGTTGCTCAATGACTTCTATTCCCGGGAACTCCGCCATTCCGTCATTAAAGCCCAATTGACGCTGATCTGAAACAACATTTCCCTTATTGCCATAAAGCAATGCTACTTTACCTTCTTCACCGATAGAATGTGCAAGTATCCTTGCAATATTTTTCGTAACTTCATAATCACCATACCGGGTATTATAGTTTGTAGGTAGATCTACATCACCCGCCATAGTTATAGTAGGTATGCCTGCCGCTGCTGCTTTCTCAATAGCAGGAGTAATTCCAACGTTATCAATTGGATCTACTAATATGCAATCTACTCCCTGCTCAGTAAAGTTTTCTATTAATGCAATCTGCTTATCCAAGTTGCCGTCTGAGCTTTTCCATATTACCTCTACCCCAAAATCTTCAGCAGCTTCATTACCACCTTCAACCATATCAACAAAAAATTGATTAACCAGGTCGTACATTACAACCCCAAGTACCTTCTTCCCTGCTTCTGGTTCACCAACATCGGTCGTCTGCTGATCTTCGCTTACCTCTGAGGTTTGTTCTTCCGTCTGTTTCGCCTCATTATCATCAGATGTCGTTTGGTTAGCACATCCAACGAACAATGCTAAGGTTAACAGCACTGTCATCATTAGTAAAATAATACGTTTCATTTGCTTTTCCTCCATTTTTTTTTATTATATCAACTAATATAAGGCACAATACTCTTGCTTCATCCTCATAATGTTAATATATATTCTTAAACTTTTCTTGCAACTCTAGATACATAAGCATCTAAACCAATCGCAATAAAAATAACTGTTCCTTTAAAGAATTCCTGCATTTCAGGTGCAATTTTAAGATACGTAAGCGCTGAGCTTATAATAACAATAATAAACACGCCACAAATAGTACCTACCACGTTCCCTTTACCTCCAGTTATACTCGTACCTCCAATAACTGTAGCCGCAATAGCATCAAGTAAGGTAGTCCCATATATACCAGGAGTAGCCATTGCAATTTTTGTTACCGTTAATAGTGAAGCTAGACCCGTGCAAATTCCTGCAACAATATAAACCAAAATTTTATACCTATCTACGTTGATCCCCATATAGCGAACTGCTTCTTGATTGCTACCTATGGCATAGGTATAAACCCCTAGTTTTGTTTTGTTAAGTAATATGAATATAATAATTCCTGCGAACAAAAACAGTAAAAATGATACTGGGACAAAACCAAAGACTTTCCCCTGTCCTATCCAGATAATTTGTTCGTTAGTAAGTATTACCATTCCCCCTCCTCCTATTAGGAGAGAAAGCCCCTGCGCTATCGACATTATCGCTAAAGTTGCAATGAATGGAAGTATCTTTAGCTTAGCAATAACCAATCCATTTACCAGACCCAAGGCAGCACCACCAAGGAGGGCAGCAAATAGAAATACAACTACATTATCTGTATATGATGTATATATCGTACCCGCAATCATCCCTACCATCGCAAGACCATAACCAGCAGTAAAATCTATACCTCCGGCAATAATTACAAACATGGCACCCAATGCGACTACCCCAACAGCCGATACTTGTTGCATCAAATTTCTAAGCGTCTGTATCGTAAAGAACTCCCCATTTAAAACGCTCATTGTCAGAACCATAAATAATAAAATTATTAAAGATGTTAATCTATCTACCCTTATTCTTTTTCCGGCCTTAGTTCTTTTAGTCATGTTGCTTATCACCGCCCAAATATGATCACTTTTCTAAAACCTAATACTACGCTTATTTTTCTCCAGCTAACCATCTTACAGTCTGCACCCAGAACTTGCCGTAGTATTCCCATGGTTGAAAATACTCTGCCCAGTGCGGAGAACAATCGCTTGCAAAAGCCGCTGCGCGTCCCTTCCCATATTCCCAAGTTACCAATAGTGGATACTCTATTTCTTCATCACCAATCATTGCAATAACGTTTGAATTTTCTTTTGGTATTATTTTATTGAAACCTTCAAATACAGGCGCATTCTCCCATGGAATATCAGCAATAATCGGGTGATTTTTATCTTTAATGGTAACATTAACTCCTTCTGGAGTTTCTACTCTATCATCAATACCTTTTAAGCAGGTTACCGGTAAAGCTTCCTCAACAGGAGTATCATAATATGCACCCATACCATATCTTCCACTGAACGAAGTCCAACCTCCAATCATGATCAGTCCGCCACCGTTCTTTGTATAGTCACGGATTGCCCTCATTCTATTTGTTCTTGGCACAGGTGTACCCGGTATCCAAAAAGGATAAAGTGAAAGCACTTCTGATTCACAATCACTTATGATTAAAACATCGTACTCATTCAAACCCTCGACAGTTCTCGGAAAATCTGAGATCCCCTGTTCATTTGTCATATGCGTTACTTCAATGCCGTCATTCGTCAAAGCATCAATTAATGATTGTCCCCATATGTGATGAGACATACCTTTCACTTCCATGTTGAAGGGTGATGCCATAAATATTGGGCCTATCTTTGTACATGCATCTCCTATGTACAGAACTTTCATTTCTTTTTCCTCCTATTATTATTATTTTTTTT
>JAQTVP010000035.1 GCA_028707015.1 Dehalococcoidales bacterium
ACGACGCTCTTCCGATCTAAAAAAGGGTCTTAACCTCACTTTGCGGAATCCCTCTCCTGATTGTTATTGTCTGGTACGGTGAACCATGGTTCACCACATTTGTTGTTATCTGTGGCCTGTTAGCTGCCTTTGAATTTTACCGGATGACCGCTAACTTAAAAGTATCCCCCCTGACCTTTTTTGGGTTAATCTGGATATTACTATTTATTCTAAATCCCCATATTGATTTTGACATTCTTACACCACTGCTACTAACCTCATCTGTAATACTACCTTTAATCTGGCTACTAATACGCCCGCAAAAAGATAGGGCATTTATCAGCTGGGCGTGGACATTAGGCGGGATTCTATATATTGGATGGTTACTAAGCTATCTTGTAGAACTGAGAAGCTTAGATGAAGGCAGAAATTGGATATTTCTAACTTTTATTATTACTTTCACTTCTGATACCGCTGCTTTTTTCATTGGCAGAAGATTTGGTAAGCATCACCTTGCCCCACATATAAGCCCCAATAAAACTTGGGAAGGAGCTATAGGCGGCATCATTAGTGCTATTCTAGTAGGTCTTCTATTTACCATACCCACTCCACTCCAGCTACCACTTACCTACTGGCAATTAATACTTCTTGGTTTATTAGTCAGCTTTTTTGGTCAACTTGGTGACTTGGTAGAATCTCTGCTCAAACGCAATACTGGAATAAAAGAATCAGGCAGGTTAATACCAGGACATGGAGGCATCCTTGACCGAATCGACAGCATTATCTTTGCTGGCCTAATTGTCTACTACTATGCATTATCCTACAATGCCGGCTGGCTTAACTGGCTATCCTAACTAGAATTAATTACTTCTTTAGATAATAAATAAATAGTCCCTTCAGGTATTGAAAACCATCCTCATCATAGTAGGATTAAACAGTCGAGTTATACAACAAAGGACAGTGAAGAAAATTTTAACATGCCTAACGGGCTAAAATCCATAAAGCCTGAGTTATTATCCATTTCCAAATTACCACAAGTTATACATAAAGGTTACGCCTATGTATTTGTACTTTATCCATAGGAAAATAAATTTAATCCCAATATTAAGATAACATCACTTCACAATAAGCTTAATACTCCTTACTCGTTACATTAAGATGAGGAGTTTAAAATGAAACAGAAAGCATATCTATTAATAACACTAATGCTATTTGTATTACCCTTTCTTTTAATAGCAATGAGTTGTGATACTGCACTGCCTAAGAAATATTCAAAATTTGGATTTTCCTTTGAATATCCCAGACAGTACAGCATTGAAGAGATAGGTATGCAAGATATTAAACCAAATAATACATCCGGAATGATAAACGTTTGGAGTGAAAGCAAAGAAGAGGAATTATTCTCGGTAATGTGGCTAAGTGGCATACCAGCAAGTAATATATCATCAAGTATTTTGCAGGAACAATTGGCTAAAACTCTGGAGTCTGTAGGGAGTGCGGAAGGAGGAAGTATTAAAAAAGAACAAATCCTGGAAACTACTACAGCAGGACACAAAGTTTACGGCCAATGTTATTTCCATAAAACACCTGAGGGCGATAACGTATATGGTATTTTGGGTATGTTCTATTGCGATAATAGCTCAAGACTTTTTCAATTGAACCTTTGTACTTCTATCAACAAAACTAATCAGGCGATTATTAACAGTCTCCAAAATTATCTGGATACTTTTACCTGCCACTAGGCATCTTTAGGAATTTACAAAACTAATTATAGATTGTTATAGTTTTAATATTCTCTACTACGGTTAACACATTTTACTATTTCTTATCCCCGTTAATTTTCCCGTTAAATATATTATTATCAGGCATAATTCGGCAAAATTCCGCGATAGTCTAATTAAGACATTTGTTGTATGATAATAAAGGATATGGGAAATGAAATAAAACGATTGGTAATATTAGGATCTACCGGCTCCATAGGACAGCAAGCACTGGAAGTAGTTCGCTCTTTTCCTCACCGATTCCAGATAATTGGACTGGCAGCAGGAAATAATATTGATTTACTGGAAAAACAAATCGCCGAGTTTAAACCAAAATTTGTATATTACCAAAATAGCAGAAATCAACTCACGAATAATGAATGCAAATTTTTACCACTGGAAGATATGGTCTGTCATTCTCTAGTAGATATTGTGGTTATAGCTACTTCGGGTAAAGTTGGGTTAAAACCAACACTAGCTGCTATAAAGGCTGGCAAAAACGTTGCTCTAGCCAATAAAGAACCGTTAGTGATGGCCGGTGAACTGATCACTAGTGAAGCAAAAATACATAAAGTTCAGATTCTACCCATTGATAGCGAGCATAGTGCTATCTGGCAATGCCTTAGTGGTGAAACACAGCCTGTATCCCAGCTTATACTAACCGCCTCAGGCGGTCCCTTTCGCCATTATTCACCGGACCAGCTAGATAGAGTTACTGCACAACAAGCATTAGCCCACCCCACATGGCAAATGGGGAAAAAAGTTACCATTGACTCAGCTACACTGATGAATAAGGGGCTTGAGGTGATTGAAGCCCGCTGGTTATTTAATACACCTTATGACCAGATTAAGGTTCTAATCCATCCGCAGAGTATAATACACTCAATGGTAGAATTCATCGATGGTTCTATCAAAGCTCAGCTTGGTTATCCTGATATGAGAATCCCTATCCAATATGCCCTCTCGTATCCAGAGCGCCTGTCAAATCCTCAGCTCCCCAAGCTCGAATGGAACCACATTAATAATCTTACCTTTGAGCAACCTAATTTTGACACATTTTCCTGCTTCAAATTAGCCAGTGAAGCCGGGGGAAAAGGAGGTACCTACCCGGCAGTACTCTGTGCCGCTGATGAAGTAGCCGTTGATCTTTTCTTATCACAGCGGATTAAATTTACTGATATTCCTATTCTAATAGAAAAGATTCTAGACCAGCACCAGCCCATAGCTCATCCTTCTCTGGAGGAAATAATAACAGCGGACAGTTGGGCTAGAGATAAAATTACCAAGCTTGCCATTGGAGATAATTAATGATACTCACACTATTATCCTTTTTAGTTATTTTAATGGTTCTTATTCTTGCACATGAACTCGGGCATTTTGTTACTGCTAAAATTTTCGGAGTAACAGTAGAAGAGTTTGGGTTAGGCTTTCCACCAAGATTAGTATCATTTGAAAAAGGAGGGACAAGATACTCCCTCAATATAATACCTCTAGGCGGATTCGTGAAACTTGCCGGTGAAGAGGATCCTAATATATCTAATAGTCTAGCCAGTAAGAGCATCGGTACCCGTTTATTAGTACTTAGTGCCGGCTCAATAATGAACCTTATCCTTCCTCTCCTCCTCTTCTCAACTGCATTCATGATTCCCCACGACGTATTAATCGGAGATGTAGTAATTGGAGAAGTGGACCCTGATTCACCGGCCGCCGGAGCCAATATTACAGCCGGAGATATTATTCTAAGTATCAATGAAAAAACAATAAATAATACCATCGATCTGCATCGCTACATTCAACTCAATCTGGGCAAAGAGATGAACATCCTTGTTAAACATATTGATTCTACTACTGATGATGTTAAGGTGATACCCAGATGGAAACCGCCAGAAGGGCGAGGTGCAGTTGGCATTGTAGTCACCACTGCGAATCCAGCTGTAGTCCGCCAGAGTGAACCTTTCTGGAAGGCAATACCTTCAGGAATAACTGAATGTATTGATACTTTTATCTTATTCAAAAACGGAATTATCGGTATGATTATCGGGTCCGCACCGGTAGAAATAGCCGGTCCGGTAGGCATTGCTCAAATCACGGGAGAGGTAGTTAAAGCCGGAATTAGCCCACTACTGGAATTTGCCGCCTTTCTCAGTATAAATTTAGGTATAATTAATCTGTTTCCACTACCCGCACTTGATGGCGGCCGGATTATCTTTGTCCTGCTGGAAGGAATACGCCGGGGTAAGCGTATCTCTCCGCGGGCAGAAGGTTTAGTGCACGCTATTGGTTTCGCCCTGCTAATGGCAGCTTTTCTAGCCATTACTTATCAGGATATTGCCCGAATTATCAGCGGAGACAGTCTAATACCATGATTCAAAGACGAATAAGCAAAGCTATCCAGATAGGCAGTGTGACTGTTGGTGGAAATGCTCCCATTATAGTGCAATCAATGACAAATACTGACACCCGGAATGTTACCTCCACTATTAAACAGATAAAAGAACTTGAGGATTATGACTGTGAACTGGTACGGGTTGCAATACCGGATACTGAAGCTGCACGAGCTTTACCAGCGATAAAAAAAGGTATTTCCATTCCACTGATAGCGGATATACATTTTGATTACCGACTGGCGCTAATGTCCTTGGAAGCCGGAATTGACGGTTTACGTTTAAATCCAGGTAATATCAATGATCCGGAAAAGGTCGCCACCGTAGTTCGGGCAGCCAAAAAAAGAAATGTGCCCATTCGTATCGGCGTTAATGCTGGCAGCCTACCCCCCACAGATAATCCGGAATTAAGCATTGCCGAACGAATGGTTAACGCAGCGCTGGAACAAATAAATATATTGGAAAGCCTGGACTTTTCCCTGATAAAAATCTCTCTTAAAGCATTCGATGTCCCCACTACCATTGCAGCCTATCGTAGTATTGCCACAAAGATACCCTACCCCCTGCATATCGGTATTACCGAAGCAGGAACACCCAAAACAGGCATTATCCGCAGTACTGCCGGTATCAGTACCCTGCTTTACCTGGGCATTGGTGATACCATACGCGTTTCGCTAACAGCACACCCCAGAGAAGAGGTAATCACCGGCTATGAAATACTGAAAAGTTTGAACCTGCGCCAGCACGGGCCGGTTCTGGTCAGCTGCCCTACCTGTGGCCGAACTGAAGTTAACATTGTACAATTAGCTGAAGCAGTAGCAGCACATTTACTCAAGATTAACAAACCTGTAAAAGTAGCGGTAATGGGTTGCGTGGTTAACGGACCGGGGGAAGCCAGAGATGCCGATGTGGGCATTGCCTGCGGCAAGGGTAAAGGTGTCCTCTTCAGAAAAGGGGAAATAGTCAGAACTATTGAAGAAAAGGATTTTCTCAGCGTGCTTATAACAGAAATAGAAAATTACTAGATAACTTATTAATACGGCACAATAATGCAATCATGCATAATAAATAACTATGGAAGTAGAACGGAGTAAAAATTGCGCATATCAAAACTATTCGGCAAGACTAGAAGAGAAATACCAGCGGAGGCAGATACCACGAGTCATCAACTGCTACTAAAAGCAGGAATGATACACCAGATAGCTGCCGGAGTATATGCTTACCTGCCTTTAGCCTGGAGATCCCTCCGGAAGATAGAGAATATCATTCGCGAAGAGATGAATGAAGCGGGAGGGCAAGAGATGATGATGCCCGCTCTTCAGCCTCTGGAACTGTGGCAGGAAACTGGCAGAGACCAGGCTTTTGGAAAAAATCTGTTCACTTTCAGCGACCGCCGGGACCGCCAACTCACTCTGGGACCAACCCACGAAGAAGTAGCTACCAAGATAGCCAGTTCTACTATACAGAGCTACCGTGACCTGCCCATGATGATATATCATATCCAGACCAAATTTCGTGATGAACTCCGCCCCCGCGCTGGTTTAGTCAGGGTGCGTGAATTCACCATGAAAGACCTATATAGTTTTGATATTGATGAAGAGGGATTAGACATCAGTTATAACAAAATGCTTCGTGCCTACCAGAATATCTATAACCGTTGCGGCTTACCCGCCCTGCTCATTGAAGCCGATAGTGGTGCAATCGGTGGCAAGGATTCCAACGAATTTATGGTCATCCACGAAAGCGGAGAGGATGAAGTTATCTACTGCCCGCACTGCAAATATGCCGCCAATGCTGAAAAGGCACAAAGCATTAAAGATAAGATAGAAAACGGCAAGCCCCTACCAATAGAAGAAATAGCCACTCCCGGAATGAGCAGTATTGAACAGGTAGCCAGTTTCCTGAAAGTGCCGCATAGCCAGACTCTTAAAGCAGTATTTTACAGCGCCGATGGGGAGTTCACATTTGTGGTTATCCGGGGAGATATTGAAGTTAACGAAACAAAACTAAAGAACGTTATCGGCTGTACCGAATTAAGGTTAGCTACCGAAACTGAAACCGCTGCTGCCGGGATAACCACTGGTTTTGCTTCACCGATAGGGTTAAACGGTATTAAAACAATTGCTGATGATTCAATTACTACCAGCACAAATCTTATCGCCGGCGGTAATAAAGCAGACACCCATTTGAAAAATGTTAATTATCCTCGGGATTTCCAGGCTGATATCATTACTGATATTGCTCTAGCCCGTGCCGGAGAGAGCTGCCCTAAATGCCAGGGTAAATTATTATCCGAGACCGGGATTGAGGTTGGTCATATTTTCAAGCTGGGGACTTTCCTCAGTCAGAAACTGGGAGCAATGTTCATTGACCCGGAAGGAAATTCCCAGCCAATATTTATGGGCTCCTATGGCATTGGCATCGGCCGCTTACTGGCAGCCCTTATTGAAAACAGCCATGACGATAAAGGCATAATCTGGCCTATGTCTGTTACTCCCTACCAGGTTCATCTCTGCCCGTTATACCGGGATAATTCTAATATAGAAGAAATGGCAGAAAATATCTACAATGACCTGAAATCTCAAGAGATAGAAGTGATTTTTGATGACCGCAATGAATCTCCTGGCGTCAAATTCAATGATGCTGACCTGCTGGGAATACCTTTACGCATCACAATCAGCCCACGTACACTGGAGAAAAATAGCGTTGAGGTAAAGTGGCGCACGGAGAAAAAAGCACACCTCATACCACTAGAAGGACTTACAGTAAAAGTTAAGGAACTTATTAGCCGAAGTTTATCCGAATTATCTAACCCGGTTTAACACCATAAGCCTTTATACTGATAATAGACTGGGCGATATCTTCTATTTCAGCAGGTGATATGGCAAGGGTTTTGATAACTGCCTGTGCGGCAGGATCATTAACTATGCCTTCAATAGGAAAAGTCGTTTCATCAACGATAGCAGATTTCTGAAAACCGGCTGTTTCTATTGCTAGTATATATTCGTCCTTCTGGATAGCGCCGGAAACACAGCCAATATAAGCTTCAATAGAACTCAAAATAAAATCGGGTAACGGTTTCAGCAACACTATATCCGAAACCATCAACCTGCCACCTGGTTTCAAAACACGAAAAGCTTCCGCAAAAACCCTTTTCTTATCCGGAGCAAGGTTAATAACACAATTTGAGATAACGGTATCAACAGTATTATCAGCTACCGGCAGGTTTTCAATCTCACCAAGTCTGAATTCCACATTACTGTAATTACCTTTACTGGCATTTTCCCTTGCTTTCTCCAGCATCTGCGGCGTCATATCCACCCCGATAACTCTCCCCTTATTTCCAACCTTACTTGCTGCCAGAAAACAATCAAAACCCGCACCAGAACCCAGATCAAGAACAATTTCACCTTCCTTTAGTGAAGCTATGGCAACTGGATTACCACAGCCAAGACCCAAGTTAGCTCCTTCGGGGACAGATGCCATTTCCTCATCAGAATAACCAATATTTTTACTAACAGTCTGAGCCAAATCACCACCACCACAACAGGAACTTGCCGCAGAACAGCAGCAGCTGCCTTGCTGAGTAATTCCGCCATAGCGTTCTCTGACTACTTTTTTAATTTCTTCTTGTTTCATTAATGAACACCTCAACAACCAAAAACATGGATTTTTATTTCTTATTTAATTATATCATTTTAAAGAAATTAAATATAACTAATGCTTCTACTCCCCACTTATCAGTATCTCTGATACTTTCAAAGAAAGTTCTGGACAGTCAGAGAAAGTGAGATACTAATATTAATTTCTGGTTATTTTTATCTGAGATGCAGTTACGTAAGCAGTAAGGATTTCAGCCATTTGCTGACCTACTACTAATCAGAATTAACTGCGTAAAGTAGCCCCAAGTAATTTAGAAAGTTTAGCTAATATCTGCCGTTGAACCTTATCAACTTCTTTATCTGTCAACGTATGCACCGGCGATTGAAAGATAATTCTATATGCGAGGGATTTCTTTCCTTGTGGAACCTGGTCCCCAGAATAGCTATCAAACAAATCAACTCCGGTAACCAATGGAAAGCCCTTCATGGTATCAAGTACCTGCTGATGAGATACCTGATAATCAATAATTAAAGCTAAATCTCTAACCATAGCAGGGAAACGAGGAACTGGCTGGAATATCTTGTATCCGCTAGTTAAAGTTAATATGTCATTAAGCTTAATTTCAAAGAGGTAGACCGGCTCTTCGATGTCAAATTTTTGCAGAACTCTGGGGTGAACTTCACCGAGAATACCAATACTCTTTCCATCTACTGTTAATTCTGCCTGTTTACCCAATACTAAGCATTCTTCTTTACCTTCTGTAAACATAACCGTTATACCAAACTGATCAAATAAACCCTGAACTACACCTTTGGCATCATAAAAATCAACTGGCTCATCCTGACCCAGCCAAGTTTTTTCAAATCTGCTGCCACCCAGCACGCCACAAATAATCTCTGGTTCATCAGGTAAATCATTTTTGAGCGGCAGATAAACTTTCCCCAGTTCAAATAGCCTGATACCGCCATCTTCATGTCTGCGGTTAGCAGCAAAATCTGCCAGTACACTGGCGCGCAGAGTAGGACGAAGATATTCTCGTTCTGCTGACATCGGATTAGCCATACGAATTGGCATGAGGTCTAACGGGCGAACTCCCGGCATAAGCTTTTTCAGAGAATCCATACCAGTTAGAGTAAAGGTAATTACTTCCTGAAAACCATATCCGGTTAGAATCAATCCGGCTTTCTGTTTAAAGTTAAGTATGGGTAATACGTTGTGTTCTGGTATTGACTGGCTCAGCATCGTTGTTGGTATCACATCATAACCAATAACACGAGCTACTTCTTCCATCAGGTCTTCAGCTAAATTAATATCACTACGCCAGTAAGGAACACTGACCAGCACTTGATTAGTATTTTTATTAGTTTCGCATTCAAATCCCAGAGATTTTAACGCATCTGTAACCTGATCAGAGGTAAATTTTACTCCCAGTAGTCTGGTCATTTTATCCAAAGACAACATTATCGGCTTTCTGTCCTGTTGTCCGGGATAAAGATCAATAATACCCTGAGACACTTCTCCACCGGCAAGTTCTTTGATGAGCTGAGTAGCCCTGCGAAGAGCAGGAAGTGTCAGGTCAGCACGAATACCACGTTCAAAACGCATGCAAGCTTCGCTGGGTAAGTTCAGGTTTCTGCCGGTGTAATGAATACTGGCCGGATTAAAACTGGCCGCTTCCAGCAAAATAGACGTCGTACTATCAAATATCTCGCTGTTAGCACCCCCCATAACCCCGGCAACTGCCACTGTGCCTTCAGCATCAGCAATAACCAACATATCATGAGAAAGAGTACGTTCTTCCCCATCCAGAGTGATAAAGACCTCTCTATCATCTGCCCGGCGCACAATTATTTTCTGACCGCGGATTCTATCATAATCAAAGGAATGTAATGGCTGCCCATATTCCATCATAACAAAGTTAGTAATATCAACAATATTATTTATCGGCCGCATACCGCAAGCCAGTAAACGCTGTTGAAGCCACTGCGGTGACTCGGCAATTTTCACTCCTGTTATTAGGCTGGCACTATAACGCAGGCATAGATCAGAAGCATTAATTTCTACCTTAACCTGTTGCTCTATAGGAGATCCTGTTTCTTCATAAGAAGTATCCGGAAGAGAAAAGTTACATCCTGTCAAAGCTTTAATTTCTCTGGCTATTCCAGTCACACATAAGCAATCTGGTCGATTAGGAGTAATATCAAAATCAAAGATTGCATCACCCATATAACCAGCTAAAGGCATGCCAATAGGTGCGTCCTCCGGTAATATCAATATTCCTTCATGATTATCTGATATGCCCAGTTCCATTTCGGAACAAGCCATACCGCTAGATTCCACACCTCGAATCTTTGCCGTCTTGAGACGTTCCATTTTCCCAGTATGTCCATCTCTTAACTCGGTACCGACACGAGCGAAAGCCACCTTGGCTCCAATTCTGAGATTTGGTGCTCCACAAACAACAGTTTGCTGCTCATTACCCAAGTCAATAGTGGGTAAACGAAGGCGGTCCGCATTAGGGTGCGGATTCACTGCTAATATTTGTCCAACAACAATCCCATCCCACTTACTGCCGATAATCTGCATACCCTTCACTTCATTACCAGCCATCGTCAACTTATTCGCCAGTTCCAAAGCAGGCAGATTGGTATCCACATATTCTTTTAGCCATTTAAGTGGTATTTTCATCTTTCTAAAACTGCCTCAAAAATCTTAAGTCACTACCATAAAAAAGCCTGATATCATCAATACCATAGCGAAGCATCGGTAAACGCTCTATACCTATACCAAAAGCAAAACTGGAATAAATATTAGAATCAATCCCGCCGCGTTCCAATACACGCGGGTGTGTCATTCCGGCCCCAAGTATCTCAATCCAGCCGCTATCACCGCATAAACGACACCCTTGCCCCTTACAAACCAGACATTCAACCGCCATTTCCACACCAGGCTCAACAAAAGGAAAATAATCGCAGCGAAAACGCACTTTTCTATCTTCACCAAAAAACATGCGGGAGAATTCATAAAGAGTCCCCTTCAGGTCTGCCATAGTAATCCCTTTATCTACCGCTAAACCATCAATCTGGTAAAACATCGGGGTATGAGTGGCATCCGTTGCTTCATAACGATAAACCCTGCCGGGAGAAATCGTTCTTATCGGCGGATCACTGGCTTCAATAGCCCGGGCACTTACCGAAGTGGTATGAGTACGAGGCAGCATATACCTGCCACCTTCAACTTTATAATCAATCCACGATGTAGACATGGTATCCCGTGCCGGATGTTCTGCCGGAATATTTAATGCTTCAAAATTGTAATAATCCCACTCTACGTCAGGCCCTTCATTTACACTAAAGCCCATTGAAACAAATATCTGGCAAATTTCGTTAATTGTCTGTGTAATGGGATGCAACCGTCCCCTCAGGGGAGTACGCCCTGGTAGAGTAATATCAATACTGTCACCAGTGACCGTTACTAAAAGCTCTTGATCACGAATAAGCTGAATTTTTTGCTTTAAATTATCTTCCAGTAAAACTTTAATTTCATTTGCATTCGCACCAACAGCCCTCTTCTCTTCCAGAGAAAGTCCGGATAATCCACGTAAAATATTCGTTAACTGGCTTTTTCGGC
>JAQTVP010000220.1 GCA_028707015.1 Dehalococcoidales bacterium
AATATAAAGCGAAATAGCCAACTAATTGTCGACAAATAGCAGCAAACATCAAATTTGCTGTGGGGCAGGGTTGGTAATGTAAAGACATTATCAACCCTGCAAATTTAAGAAGAATAGAGAAATTGTCTATATAAAAAGGATGTATTGTAATGATAATCAAGAAGGTGGGTGTAGTTGGTTGTGGATTCATGGGCTCAGGCATTACCCAGATTTGCGCTCAGTCTGGTTATCAGGTGACAGTGCAGGACATTAACGAGGACG
This sequence comes from Dehalococcoidales bacterium, assembly GCA_028707015.1. Taxonomy (GTDB): domain Bacteria; phylum Chloroflexota; class Dehalococcoidia; order Dehalococcoidales; family JAQTVP01; genus JAQTVP01. Next base: position 262 of record JAQTVP010000220.1, read on the forward strand.
TTCTGAAAAAAGGCTTAAGCAGTATTGATTATTTTGTCAGTCATTCCGTGGAAAAGTGTAAGTTATCTGCTTCGGAGGGAAATGCTATACTTGCTCGCATTAAAAGTACGACTAATCTCAAAGAATTGGCAGACAGTGACATCGTGATTGAGGTAGTGCCTGAGGATATTAAATTGAAACAGAAAATCTTCAAGGAGCTTGATAAAATCTGCTCAAAAAGAACCATATTGGCAAGTAATACCTCAACCATTCGTATTGCCGAACTGGCAAAGGTAACCAGCCGTCCCGATAAAGTTATCGGAACACATTTCCTTTCCCCGGTACCGCCCAGCAAATTGCTGGAGATTGTCAGACCTGATACCACCAGTGATGAGACACTTGAAACTGTGAAGCGATTTGGCAAATCCCTGGGTAAGGAAGTCATTGTTGCTAAAGATACGCCTGGTTTTATTTTTAATTATCTTCTTGGAACTTTAACATTTGCGGCGCTTGAGTTATTGGAGAAAGGTATTGCTACCAAGGAGGACATCGATAAAAGCATGACACTTGGGTTAGGACATCCCATCGGGCCGATAGCTTTGATGGATTTTAATGGTCTGGATGTTATTTATCTTACACAGAAAGCATTCTATGACCAGCTTGGTGAGCCAGGTAAAGTGCCATCAAAATTGGTAAAAAAGTTGGTGGATGAAGGCAATCTGGGACGTAAAAGTGGCAAAGGTTTTTACGACTATTCTAAAGAGAAAAAGCGGTAATAAAACTAATTTCAATTAACGCAAAATGGGCTGGTAAAGATTTTGTTTGCCAGCCCATATTTTTATCTCGGAAGTCTATTGACAAAACTGTGAACCAAGGTTAAACTAAAATCCCTGAACAAGTTAAATAATCGTAATATATTACGCAAGCCCGAAGAATATAGCAGTGAGGAGTCTAAGTTACCACCCAGTGTGGAATTGTAATTTATGTTCGCTGGTCAATAAACAGAATATGTGTCGGTGACCTTCTCCAATAAGTTAAATAATCGGGAGGTGTAAAATGACACAGAAGGCGCTTGCTGACAGATTAATGGACTTGTGTGACCAAAATGCCGAACAAATCGCTGAACAATGGTATAAATCCTTGATTACCAATCCACGAACTCACGCGTTTCGTTCCAATCCTAAAGAAAGCTGTATCCGTCATGCCGTCTTCCTTTTTAAGAATTTGAGAAGAATGTATTTTGCGGATAATCCATATGAAGACGTTATCCACATCCTGGACGCCACAGGATATGCTGAAGAGCAATACGGTCGGAGTATCCCCTTGGCTGAAGCCATTTACGCACTTATCCTTGTGAGGAGGCACATCTGGCTTTATGCCGAGTCATCGGCACTATTTAATACCGCCAGTGATATGTATCCTGCCTTACAAAGTACCAATCGGATTTTACTTTTATTTGATTATGCTATATACATGGTCATTCAGAAATATGAGAAGATGTCAAATCGGCAGTAATCAAACTACGATGATTTTTAGAGATAATTAAATCTCAAAAGAGAGGAGTGATACTGTGTACGAAAAGGTTATCGTCCCATTAGATGGCTCAAAGCTAGCAGAGTGTGTTTTACCTCACATAGAAAGTATTGCCAAGGGCTGTGGTACTGGAGAAGTCATTTTGATAACGGTTACGGAGCGTGTTACAGGATTGATGCCGAGGGTTGAGCATGTTGAACAACCCGGCAGTTATGAAGTGCATCAGCCGGCTGTTGCCTTTGCTGACCGTCCTTATTCCGCGCGGCACTTTGAACTCGACCCATCCCTGAAAATACCTGTGGTAACAGGCAAAATGTTAAAACAGGGACAGAAGTATCTTGCTAAATTAGCTGAGCATTTACAAACTAGAGGGGTACCTTCAGGCATTGCCGTGCTTATGGGAGAAGCGGCTGAGCAAATAGTCGATTTTGCAGGTAAAGAAAATGCTGACCTGATTGTGATGGCGAGCCATGGTCGCTCCGGGTTCAGCCGTTGGGCAATGGGTAGTGTCGCAGAAAAGGTTTTTCGCGGCAGTAGCATTCCCATTTTACTCGTTAAAGCTTCACCAGATGAGACCGGTAAAAAGTAACACATTAGCTCGTGTAGTTGACGGAAGGGAATAGTTTGGCATCTGTGTGTGGTAAGAAGAGAGCCGCAATGAACTCATTCATGAATGGTGCATAGTTGGAAAGCTCAATATTAGTCATCCTGCGCGCAATCTTTAATGACTTCTCAAATGCAGAAGTGGAAGTGAGTGACATGCGTGCCCCGGTGAGTGAGCTATTTCCTATAAACTGAATTCTCCGCGTGTCAATATCAGGGATTAGCCCGATGGCAATCGCTTTGGGTATATTCAGTGAACTGCCGAAGCCGCCCGCGACATAAATGGTGTCCAACTGGTCAAAGCTAAGTCCCACATAATCTACCAGCGATTTTATGGCGGCAAATACCGCCCCCTTCGACTTGATAAGATTAGCGATTTCAGATTCGGAGATTGAAATTGCCTGCCCGGTCTCAGTTTCATTTGGGTAAGCGATGATATAGTGCAGCTCGCCATCTTCTGTGATTAAGCGTGGATTATTTGCGGACG
>JAQTVP010000221.1 GCA_028707015.1 Dehalococcoidales bacterium
AATCTTACTACCACCGGTTCAGTCACCCCCAATAAATTAAGAAGATTAAACCGCGCCATTTTTGCCACTGCCTTTAATCTAAACATTGATAGGCAAGGCCGAATAACTCTACCGATCCCACTAAAACAACATGCCGACATTGGGGATGAAGTGGTCATAGTCGGAGCTAATACATACCTTGAATTGTGGAACAAGGAACAATGGGAAGCAGAAAAAACAATTAGTCAGGAACAAACCTGGCAAATTATAGAAAGTCTGGAACGCCATTGAGGAGTTTAACGATGTCAGCCCCTACTCATATTCCAGTTCTAATCGAAGAGACAATTAGAGCACTGGATGTTCAGCCTGGAGGTCGCTATATTGACTGCACTCTAGGAGCTGGAGGGCATTCTGTCGCTATTTTAGAACGAAGTGCACCCGGGGGGCAATTACTAGGTATTGACACTGACCCCGAAGCTATAAAAATAGCAGAGAGAAAGCTTGAACCTTATGGACACTCTTCTCTGCTTATTAATGATAATTTCGCTAATCTTGAGGCTATTTGTTACAAGTATGATTTTTTCCCAGTGCATGGTATTTTATTTGATCTGGGATTCTCTTCCCTGCAACTTAGCAGCAGTGATCGTGGTTTTAGTTTCCAACATGATGGACCTCTAGATATGCGGTTTAGCCCCGACCAGGAAATTACTGCCGCTGATATCGTTAATGAATCTTCTGAAAATGAACTGATTCATATTATGAGAATATACGGAGAAGAATTTCACAGCCATCAAATAACTCGCCATATTATACAAGAACGTCCCATCAACAGCACACTTCATCTGGCACAAATAATTGAGCAAGCTGTCGGTGGTAGAAAAGGAAAGATTCATCCTGCTACCAAAACTTTTCAGGCATTAAGGATAGCCGTGAATAAAGAACTTGAGCACTTAGAAACAGCTCTAAAACAGGCAATAGACCTCCTTGGCTTTGAAGGTAAATTAGTTGTTATTAGTTATCATTCTCTTGAAGACCGCATCGTAAAACAATTCATACAGCAAGAAGCAAAAAATTGTATTTGCCCGCCAGGTTTACCAACCTGCATCTGTGGTCATAAAGCCCGTCTCAGGCTAATTAATAGAAGGGTTATTACCCCTTCTTTGGCAGAGGTGAAATTTAATCCGCGCAGCCGCAGCGCCAAACTGAGAGCAGCTGAACGTATTATTAATCAAAACGAATACAATGGGACTATTGAAACAGAAAACCTGCCCCCTCAATTAGGCACTGAGGGATGGAGAAGACCAGCTTTATTAAAAAAACTCAGGATAGCCTATTCAATGCAATAGATTAAGTAGCATTTAGGAGATTACTGAAAAATAAAAAGTATCTAACAACCGCAGAGAGAAAAAATGGAAAAAAGAAATAATACAACCACTGCTAACCTTACCGATTTAAGATTCAAAGTTACGGAACACATTATTGCCCAAAATCCTTATAAAACCACCGATGTTAGATCTATTCTAGCAGAGACTAAAGTGGGAGCATGGAGGCAGACAGATTTAGTGCAAAAACTGAAAGTTATCTTTTCGACAAGCTAGATAAAATAAAAATATTAGCTGTCAAAAGGGGGTTGTCAATGTGAAAACTAAAATAATCGAAGGGGGCAAAATCTAGCTAATGAAGGAGGGGAAATATGAAAAAGAAAAATACTTTAACCTCTATTGATGTTGGCACCACGAAGATATGCACCTCCATAGCAGATGTAGATGAGGGAGGCAGCATCCGAATTACAGGAGTAGGCATTACCCCTAGTAAAGGGTTACATAAAGGACTTGTAGTCAACATCGGCGAGGCCAGAGAGTCAATTCGTGAGTCAGTTAGAAAAGCGGAACAGTCAAGTAACTATAAAATTGAATCGGCATACGTTGGGGTAACTGGCAGGCATGTTAACTCACTGAATAATAAAGGAGTAATAGCAGTTACCCGTAATGACCGTCTAGTGCGCCCGGATGACCTAAAGCGAGTACTTGCCTCTGCTCAAAGCGTTAAGGTTCCAAAAGACAGGAAATTACTCCATGTTATTCCTCGAGGTTATGCAGTGGACGGCCAGGTAGGTATCCAAAACCCGATAGGAATGCATGGCTTCAGGCTAGACGTCGAGACACACATTATTACCGCTGCCGTGACTTCTATCCAAAATCTGGTAAAATGCATTCAAAGTATTGGTATAGAAATTGATGACCTCGTTCTGGAACCTCTATCCAGTAGTGAAGCAATTTTAACCGAAGATGAAAAACAGGTAGGTGTTATCTTAGCTGATATCGGAGGCGGCACTACAGATATTGCTGTTTTCAAAGATGGAAGCATCTGGCACACCTCCATTTTACCAGTGGCCGGCTACCAGCTCACTAGAGACGTTGCTATTGGACTAGGTCTACCATTCGAAGTCGCTGAACAGATGAAGAAAAAATATGGCAGCGTTATGCCAGTTTATGAAAGTAAAGCCGAAACTCCGAGTCAGATGTCCATGGATGGACATGGAGTATCTTACCAGGACCTGAGTGATATTATTAGAGCTCGAGTTGAGGAAATTTTAAGACTGATCATACTAGAAATGCCACGTTCTGAATATGCAGAATTAGTCCCAGCCGGTCTGGTGCTTACTGGAGGCAGTTCCAATCTTTCAGGTATTGAAACATTAGGAAGAGATATACTTCGGCTCCCGGTAAGAGTAGGTATTCCTACTAATATGCATGGCATTACGGATGCGCTCCGTGACCCATCTTATGCTACCAGTGTTGGCCTGTTGCTTTGGGGAGCGAAGTATAAGAGCAAACAAACCTGGCGTTCCCGCAGATTT
>JAQTVP010000222.1 GCA_028707015.1 Dehalococcoidales bacterium
CACCGGTTACAATAACAAATTCCCTCGGATCGATTCCTCGCCTAACTGTCATCTCGATCATACCACCCACCATGTTTTCCTTGCATACTTGGTAAATGCCAAATGCTGCTCGCTCTACCGATATTTTTAACGGCTTAGCTATTCCATCATTAATAGCTTTTCGTGCTAATTCGGCGGATATCCTAAATTTACCTCCCAGGAAATAATTGGGTGCTATATATCCTAAAACAACACAGGCATCAGTAACGGTTGGTTCTGTGCCGCCTTTCATATAGCAGGCGGGCCCAGGATCTGCTCCAGCGCTCTTGGGACCAACAGTAAGTCTCTTCGCGGCGTCCACCTTGCCAACACTACCTCCTCCAGCGCCCAAAGTCAAAATTTCAGTAGCAGCAACTCCTGTTGGATATCTCATGATTCTAGCTTCTTTTGTTACTGTAATTCGTTTGTCAATAATTGTGCTTATATCGTAACTTGTACCCCCCATATCTACGACCAATAGATTATCAACATTTTCTTCGATCCCATAACGTAACCCGGCAACAGGTCCCATGGCTGGTCCGGAAAACAACATGAATACTGGACGTCGCATAATTTCAGTTATAGGAACCACTCCACCACTCGAAACAATAACTAGTACTTCACCTGTAAACCCATTATCAGCGAGCACTACCTTGAGTCTATTTAAATATGAAGTAACTATCGGTTGGAGCATAGCATTAAGAACAATACACGATTGGCGATGATATTCGCGGAGTATAGGTTGAATGTCCGAACTGAGGCAATAAGGAATTCCCGGGCATTCCTCTTCAATAATATTTCCGATAAGATTTTCATGTTCTGGATTCACTATAGACCATAATAAGCATACAGCTATCGTTTCAACGTTCCAATCCCTTAATTGCCGGACCATGTTTCGGACTTCGGCTTCATCAAGCGGCACAAGTATTTGGCCCTCTCTGTCAATTCTCTCGTGCACTTCTAAGCATAGATAGGGCCGAATGATAGGTTTAGGGTTTGGTACTTTATAATTGAAAACATCTACTCGACGTCCTTCACCTTTCCATAAAGTATATTTGGTACCCTTGGTACAAATTAGGCCACACTTAGCTCCGCTATTTTCTAAAATTGCATTGGTAGCTGTAGTAGAACCATGAATAAATGCTTCGCTCTTATCCAGAAGATCTCGAATGCCGATTTTCAATTGTCCGCAAGCCAATTCTAAGCAATCTAACACTCCAAGTACCAGATCTTCGGGAGTAGTAGGTGATTTATATCTACCGACAAAAATTCCATCCTCACATAATGTCATATCCGTAAAAGTACCGCCAACGTCAATGCTAATTCTATAACCCATTTTTTGAACCCCTTTTAGCCTTAGCTCTAATTTTCTTTGTTGCCGCTATGTCAACCTCATACATTTCTGTATGATCATTAATTACGACTTTATAAATTTCTTTTGCAGCCTGCATCGAAACAAAGCCATCCCTAACATCATCCCGTACTTTCTCAGGATCACGATCTAATGGGTTACCAAATCCTCCTCCACCGCCCGTATAAGCGACCCATTCTTGATTATGGTTACATGTATCCATTCCGGCGTTACCAAGATGCTTTATTACTGTTCCTGAATCGTGTTCAACAATCCAATGATCAGCTAAAGAACCGCTTAGACCTCCAAATAGACCAAAAGGTGCACACGTATGTGACGTACCGCAATAAATTAGCAGCATAGAGTGATCCCTTGGTTGAATGGTATGTCCTACTGCTATCCCTCCTCTCCATTTTCCAGGGCCTCCCGAATCTTGAATTGCATATGTTCCCCATACTATATTGGGTATTGCTAATTCAACAGTCTCGATAAATTCATACCCCATATTACCCATAATACAGTGCCCGAACATGTGGGATAGCCCGTCATATCCTTTTGTAGCCCCAGCAGCGCTGGCTGCAAGATAATATACGTGTGAGTATGGTTCATTATTACGAATATCAACACCTGAACCAAAAAAATTAGCAGCGCAGTATTCCCCCATGCCAGCTAGAGCTCTATCAGGTAATACCTTTGACCAAGCTTTAAAAACAAGGTTTGTTACTTCATCACAAAGCGATACTGTTGCGGCTGATGTACCGACGGGCCAGCGAGGTATTCCAGCCACAGAACCCTCTCTTAACAAAACTTTAATATGGTCAGTAACGCCGTCATTTATAGGCATGGATGGATCTAACATAGGTAGGGTTCCTTGAATGGCTGAAGAATTAGATGTAGCGTAAGTTAGATTGTATCCCCAAGGTAATTGGTCTGGCATATTTCGATAATCGTAGGTTATAAGCGCTTTATCTGGATCAATAGATAATTTTAGTTTTAGTTTTAATCCTTGGGGACAAAACTCATCGAATTTTTCGCTTAGCATTTCTTCCTTAACAGTTACTCTGGGCAGTTTTTTAATTTCACTCGTCATCATTCGGTCACCATATCTTAGAACCTCTTTAAGGCAAGCCTTCACGACCTCATAGCCAAAACGATCGCAAAGCTCGATCAATCTTTTTTCACCAATCCAAAGAGATCCGAGTTGAGCGAGGAAATCTCCATACCACTGTCTCGAATAGCGGAAATTATACGCTATGCACCTTATTATATCTGTAATCATTTCGTGGTTGCGGCATAATCTCAGCCCTGGTAAATGTAATCCCTCCTCATATATATCCTTGGCATAAGCATCATCTGTTGAAGGAATATGAGCACCGAGATCAACTAAATGGCACTTATTTACAACCCAAGCAACAAGCTCCCCATGATAGAAGACTGGAGCAAACATATTCCA
>JAQTVP010000223.1 GCA_028707015.1 Dehalococcoidales bacterium
AACAAGTCCCCACTTCCAACCAGCAGCAATAAATAGCAATATAGTACCGCCTATCAAGATCCCGAAAGTTACGCAAAGGAAGACCACAAACCTAAACGTAAGATGTGAGAGTCGGTTTTCCTTACGAGTCGCACCATAAGCGCTTAGAATGACAGCTAGGAGTAATAGGACTATTGCGGGAATTAGAAGTGGCAATGCTACATATACCTCCTGCGTACATATATTACTTCATTTAATCTCGTAGCATCTACACGTAATGTCACTTATATCGGGTTGTGAATGGAGTGACATAATATAACAATCTCATTTGAGATGTCAAGGAATAATGAGATAATAAGAACTGCCAAAGAACAACAATATCTAAAGCAACTTGGCGATAATATAAGGGTAATTCGGCAAAAGATGGGATATTCGCAGGAAGAGTTTGCTGAGGTTGCTGGCTTTAGTCGCTCTTACTATACAGAGATTGAAACTGGCAAACGGAATATTTCAGTGCTTAACTTTATTAAAATTATAGAAGCCTTGAAAATCGACCCTAAAGAAATAATAGGTTTCTTTAAATCAAAATAGAGAAGCCGCCTTTCAAAAATCAATTGTCTCCATTAACAAACTTGCTAGACTTAAGTACTTTAGAGACCTATACGGGTCATACTGGATAGTGTTTTCGTGTGCTTTAGGATTTCTTATTCCTTCCATTGCCCCCATATATAGAAGCATAAATCCTTCCTGTTCGTCTCTATCAGATTGTGTTTTCAACGGATTAAGTTTGATTATGGGATTATCTAAACGAAATACTTTTGACATTAAGTCCTTCCCGTTTAGTTGAATTTTAGCTTTATTCTTTACGAAATTGTCAACTTCAACAAATGCTCTGTATATTGCATCTCTATAATGCTCATCCTCAAAAAGTTTCCTACTTACTTCAACTACTTTTGGATGAAATTGCATTGAATCAAAAAGCTGAACAGGAGATTTAATGGGATGTTTTTGCCCTGTAATTGTTACAAGGTTTTCTACTAAATTACCTTGTTTGTCTCTCAGTTTATTTTTAATATCCGATTCTAGCCTGCCAATGGCTTCATCTGTAATGTTGATACAAAAAGCAATCGCATGTAAAGTAGCTATAGATGGTATTTCAGTAGTTGGGTTAAAGGCTTCACCCCATGACTCGTATTTTATTTTACCTAATACGAAATCCTGTTTACCAGTCAGTTCAACTATCTTTTGTTTCAGCCCACCAGTCGTGCGTACAAGCCTTTCTCTCAATTCGTCTCTTTCTCTATACCAATGACCTAATGTCGTTTTTTCATTTACTAAGCGTTCTTGATGGCTCTTAAAAGTTTTCAGGTCCGTATGGTATTTTTCTAATTCGTTTAATAAATTTTCACTGTTGATAGGCGTCATATGATTTTCCTTGCTTTACCACAAGAGATATCTCTTAACAATACAAATTCTACTGAGATTCTATTCCCCGCAGTAGTGGGTGTCAATTGTAGTTATGTATAATGAGGTCTATACTGTGCCCATGAAGAAACTAGTGGAGAAGTCCGGCAAATATAACACAGCCACATTTATCATAATGGGTGTTGGGCTAATTCTTTTTTTACTTACACCTCTACTACTCTGGCTATTTGATTTGGACTCAGACATAATTGGTCTGCTAATCTTCCTAATTGGATTAATAATGTGGATTGTAGGATTTATTGTTAGGAAGATTAGAAATAAGAAAGGGAGACAAAAGAATGACTAATGCTCTTTTTTATGGTGACAATCTAATTTGGTTGCGAGACCGTAAGTATTTTCCTGATGAATCTGTTGACCTTATTTATTTAGACCCTCCATTTAATAGCAAGGCAGATTATAATGTCATGTTTAACGAAACAGCTAAAGGTGATAAGTCACAAGCCCAGATTAAGGCTTTTGATGATACATGGCATTGGGACAGCGAAGCTTCGGAAACAGCTCTATATGATTTAGCACAGAACAAACCACAAATTGCCGAGCTTATATCTTGGTTAAACAGGCAAGGCAAGTCAAATGAGAGTATGGCTGCTTATTTATCAATGATGGCGATACGATTAACTGAATTACATAGGGTATTAGCACCAACCGGCTCATTATATTTACATTGTGACCCCACCGCTAGCCATTATCTAAAGCTAATACTAGATTCAATATTCGGAATTAAAAATTATTTAAATGAAATAGTTTGGTGTTACAGGGAAAGAGAGATAACAAAAAGATATTGGAATAGGAAACATGATGTAATTCTGTTTTATGCAAAAGATGTCAATAATGCTAATAGGATTTTTAATTGGAATGAAGGAGCCTTGTCTTATTCTCCTGGAACTGCGCACAAATATAACCTAGTTGATAATAATGGTAGAAAGTATCAAATAAGAGGCAAGGGTGGGGAATATATTGGTGAACAACAATTATCTACCCAAGTAGAATTAGAGCATCCCGAATGGACTTATAGAGATTATTGGGATAAGAAAGAAGGCATACCGCCTAGAGATTGGTTGGCGCCTCCGATGGAGAATGTAGAATGCCCGCAATGTAAGAGTATATTTAGACCAGAATATCAATACGATTGGCTAAATAGAGCTTCTAGGGAAAGATTAGGATACCCTACACAAAAACCATTATCCATTCTCGAGTTAATAATTAATGTTAGTAGTAACAAGGGAGATATAGTGCTTGACCCATTCTGTGGTTGCGGAACTACAATAGATGTTGCACAAAAACTCCAAAGACATTGGAAAGGCATAGATGTTACATGGCTAGCTGTAGATTTAGTTGAAAAG
>JAQTVP010000224.1 GCA_028707015.1 Dehalococcoidales bacterium
CTCCGATGCCCTGGTACAGACCGGTAAGCTCTATCATCGTGGACTTATACACCTGCGGCGAAAAGTATTCAGTATAATTGTCGCCTACCGCGTCCACCATGCCCCTGATAGCACCCTGCGCAAGTTTGGCAGGATCCAGTTGTTTTTTGTCGACATAGTATTTCTGCAACAATTGCCATGCCTGGCTTATAGTCAGGAATTCGGGCGGTAAGCTTTGCAGTGTATCCTTATCTGCCTCGCTGGGTACGAATTTGGAGTCGCAACCAGACATAGGTATGCTCACAAAAAGCACTATCACAGCCAATGTGATGCTGAGTATTACATTCTTTTTAATTGTCATCCGATTATCTCCAATAACGAATTGTAGCCAAATTTATCATAATTCAGCTACTCTATAATGATATTAATCAATCTAACAATAACTAAAGCCAAGCAGACATATAAACTTAATTCTGTGTCGTCTTGCTGACATCAATTATACCCACAATATCTAAATAAGAGAAACGGATAAGCAGATAATAGGCAGATATGTGATTCATATACAATGCAGGATCAAACATGCCTAAGGATAAAAGGCTATATGATCAGCATACAAGCCAGCTACCTTAATGGACTGGTTTAGGCAGAGATCACAGCCACGATCAGCCAGCATATCGACAACTTAAAGCTGGAGGATAAAACTACATTGACTGTTGAGATGATCTTAAAGAAATAAGCCTGAAGGAATATATCGGCCTTGGGAAAATAGAATTACATTTGCTTTATCCCGTGGTGATCACAGTGCTAGAAAAACGGGTAACAAAACAATGAAATATAGGACCATCAATGAAAACCCAAGAGGAACACCGATAATAGCCCATTCTTTCATGCTTACCCGTAGGCGGCCGGCGACGACTATATTAGGAATATTTCCGGGGATTAATATTCCGCCGGATATCAACAGAGCTATTATCGCACTAACTATTTGAGACAGCGCCAAATTGGGGTTAATTTCTATGGCGGTTAAAGTGGCATTGTCAAGGAAAGCTGAAAGCAGATTTATCCAATATAAGGCCATGGGGGGCACAAGATTGAGGAATAATTCGAATAGCGGTTTTATGCCATCCCCTAAGAGTATCAGGGCAAAAATAAATATATACACTTTTAAGGCACGCATTACTATCCCTTTTACACTCTCCGAATAGGATTCCCTAACATCATGGTGGCGGGATACCCTGCGGCCAAGCAGTATTGAAGCGGCCAGTGCAAGAATGACAATGCCAGGTACTATATAGATACCAAAGTGTTGGAGAGGGAAAAGGAAATCTGCATTATAAGGTGGCTCTGAGAGCTTATATACCATTATGGTGGATAAAGGTTCCCCTATCGGGGTAAGACCAGCGCCCAAGCCTACTGAGAAACAGGAGAAAACTGCAATTTTTATTTTGTCTTCCCGCTTGACAGGAAGAATAAGTAGAACCTCGGATAAAATAACTGCTGTGACTATCACGGATAGGACGCTGGAAAACAATCCAAGAAGCAAGACCATTAAGAAATAAAATAACTTGGTGCTCAATCTCTCAAATAATCTGGTAATTGGTGGATATAGTCGGCGATTGAAATAATGAATTAAAAGCCCGAATATGAGAACAACTTGAAATATGCCAATAGGCAGCCCTCCAACCGTCAGCGGCGCTTTGACAGCATTCAAAACCAGCTCAAAAGACCAGACACCTGAAATGGTGACAGCAGCAAAACCCATAACAAGAAAGAACAGCTCTAATTGATCGTTAACGATTTTGATAGCGAATGGAAGGATAAGGGTTAGCACTGTAATCAGAGACAGCAGGATAATCACGTAAAGAGAAAGTTCCTGGTATGCATATTCAAATAACATATGAAACTACCTCAACATAATTCAATATGACATGCATAAAACCAAGAATACAATTATCCATGACTTTCTGGCCTGATTAAGAGTACCGGTATCGTGGAACAGTGCAATATCTTATCGGCAACACTACCTACAACCCAGCGGGCTAAGCCAGACCTTCCATGAGTAGCCATGACAATAAGATCGAAGCCATTATTGCTGGCATAATCGACCATGGTATCTGCTATTTTGCCTTCAAGCACGATAGTATCAATATCAATACCTTTTGAAAAAAGATGCCTTTTAACTGTAATCATGTATTGCTCGGCACCTTTCTTTGCGGATTGCTCGATCTCTTTCAAGTTTTCCTCATCATAAATCACAGCTCCGTAGAACGGCATTTCATAGTGTTCAACCACAAAAACTGCTTTGACCCGTGAATTCTCCTTCTTAGCAATGTCCTCAACGTAAGGAAAAACACACTCGGCCAGTTCCGAACCATCTAAAGGCACCAGAATTTTATTAAACATTCTTTTACTCCGTTCAAGCTAAAGTTGATGGCAACGTAAAATCAGACTCTGTCCCGGAAAAAACATAACGAAGAACTGAAATGCATCACCTCCAAGTCACTCTAAAGATAAATAATATCAGACTCATGATCCAAGGCAATGAACAATAGCAGATATTCTTTTAGATGGCGTGTTATTAAAAAATTCTGTTTCACGTGTTCTCTACCGTTTTTCCCCAGTTGCGATGCATACTCTGGATTGCTAAGTAATTGTTTTAATGCGTACGCGGCCCCGTCCACACTGTGGCAAAGAAGCCCGGTAAACTTATTTTTTACCTGGAGCGGGATACCACCAACTGCACTTGCCACAACGGGCTTGCTTTTCCACAGCGCTTCACTTATGGTCAGTCCGAAGCCTTCCTTCAGTGACTTCTGAAATA
>JAQTVP010000225.1 GCA_028707015.1 Dehalococcoidales bacterium
GCTAACGTGCAATCTGCCATTAATAGCGGTAATGTTGCTGAGATCATTGTCTATTATGATCCGGCACAAGCTACTTCATCGCAGGTGATTTTATCTGTGCTGGATCAGATTGTTAATGAAGCAAATTATATACTTACCCAGCAGCCTGCCGTAATTAAACTTTCAGAGCAATCAATCCAAGTCAATATTTTACGGAATATAGATTATTTAGTACCCGGTATTCTGGCTATGTCTATCCTTTTTCTCGGCCTTTTTGGTGCCCTGCCGATGGTGGAATGGCGGGAGAAGCAGGTTCTGAAACGCTTTGGAGCTACTCCGCTGCGCCGAAGCACTATAGTATTAAGCCAGGTTACTTACCGATTAATATTGGCAGTGATTCAAGCATTAATAATTATTAGTGTTGCCTATTTTGTTTTCGATGTAGAAATAGTTGGCAACTGGGTAGTATTATTTGGGTTGATTATACTCGGTACTCTTACTTTCGTTAGCCTTGGTTATCTTGCTGTTTCACGTGCTAAAACTACTGAAAGTGCCATGCCCATAATTCAGTTGGTCCAATTTCCAATGTTATTTCTCTCGGGAGTATTTTTCCCGATAGATTTTATGCCAGACTTTATGCGTCCCATAGTGAATGCTTTACCGCTAACTTATTTGGGAGATACTTTTCGTCAAGTAATGGTTGAGGCAACTCCGCTATATCCCATGATTGTAAATCTGGCTGTACTTGCCGGGTGGTTAGTGGTATGCATGGTTCTAGCTATTCGATTCTTTCGCTGGGAATAACTGCTGAAATTATTTTCAGGGACGGGCTTTTAAAGACATTATCCGGACTTCTATTTGAGAGGCAGGGATTGGTACCAGCTTTACCAAAGTTAGTCAATCACTATGAAAAAGCCTCTAAATTCAGATAATACCTGTCTTTTTTAGATAGCGAAGTAAGAATTCGCTTTGTTGTTCCATTTGCTCCCTATTACAAACCCTTGATTCTTACTGGCGTAATTCTTATGCAGGACATCAATGATTTCTTCATAGATTTGTGTTAACTTTTTTAATTGTTGCTTGTTTACTACATGTTCCTTACCGTCAAAAGAAAAAGATTCTCCTCAGAAATTACCCAAATCGCTTATAGGATATATAGGATTACCATGCTTTTTACCTATTGCTCTCTCGTCAATATGTTCAAGGTCGTTTCGTAAAACTACGTATTTACCAAATATCTTCCAGAATTTATTATGTATCCTTTCAATATCAGGGCTTTGAAGTTCTTTTTTCAAGCCTTTTAGAAGCTTGTTGATTTGACCGATACAATCGGAATAGAAATGATAATCACAATAGAGTCTTACCAAACTGAAGTCTTGCCTTCTGGATTTGAATGTAGGTGGATTAATTTTTGCATAGTTTAATTCATTACGATGCTTCTTATCTATAGTTTTACGAGTTCTTTGGATCCGCGCGTTTTGTATTATTACTCCATTTACATATTGTTCTAAATGCAGGAGAATTATAGAGGCTCTCCGGTTATTTGAATCACTATCGATATACCCCCAATACTTCAAAGCTAAGTCATACATATAAAACCCCTCTACCTTAATTATAATTTACGAATCAGTAAGTAAACAAGTTCGCAGAATGTTTCCTTTGGAGTAATACGTATAAGTTTGATTAGGGTAGTATATCTATGAAAAATAAGAAGTGTAACTAGATGATTAATGGTAATAAAATTACCTTATGGTGGGCGATACTGGATTTGAACCAGTGACCTCTGCGATGTCAACGCAGCGCTCTAACCAACTGAGCTAACCGCCCACCTATGTGATACCAATTTTACAAGATAACTGGCTTGTAGTCAATCTGCTCTTGCGTAAAATTATAGTAAAATATACTTTTTATTACGCTATTGTCTTATGGTTTAAATATGATTTTGATTGACTCATCGCTTTTCAGGTGAGTTTCAAAAGCTTCAGTAGCTTTATCTAAAGAAAACTCATGGGAAATTAATGGTTTGCAGTTAAACTTATGGGTTCGTAACAGCTCGATGGTATCGAAGAAATTCATCCGTCCATCACCTGATAATCCAGTTACAATATTTATATTTCTAAGGATTACACTGTTGGGTAACCACTGAACTGGCTGTTCATATAGAGCTGGTATTGTTACTGTGCCAAGATCGCGAACCATATCCATTGCCTGGACAAACGTAACAGGTTGTCCGGCGCACTCTGCCACGATATCTGCTCCTTTACTGGAAGTAATCTCAAGAACTCGCTTAACCGGGTCTTCTTCTCTGGCATTGATAACAATATCTGCACCTAGAGCTTTAGCCATTTCTAATCGTTTCTGTCCTACTTCACTGACGATAATTTTAGTTGCTCCCATTGCTCTAAATCCTTGCATAGCGCCTTGCCCTATCACTCCGGCGCCAAGAATGACCACTGTATCTCCAAATTTGGGTTTTGCTCTGCGGGCTGCATTTAATCCAACGGTCATTGGCTCAACCAAAGCACCTTCTTCAAAGGAGATATTATCAGGGAGCGGAAAGATTGTTTTGCCGACTACTGCATTGGGGACTCTGATTCGTTCAGTAAAGCCTCCGGGGCGATCAATATTACCACCAACACCGGTTACAACGACCCTGTCCCCCTTGTTTATCGCGGCCACTTTATCTCCAACAGCCATCACTTCTCCGCTGAGCTCATGACCCCACACTTCTCCTGCCTGTTGCTTGCGCCAACTGAATCCTACAAACTCTGTTCCCATTTTCCAGCGGTGTATATCAGAACCACAAATAC
>JAQTVP010000226.1 GCA_028707015.1 Dehalococcoidales bacterium
ATGGACGCCATCAACAACATGATGGTTGAACATAGCGGACGTCCGGAACGCTATGAGGGCATGGATCTGAGCATAGGGCCGATCGATGTTGATATGGTTGTGGGTAATTCCACTGTTTTGGACCTTGGCAATGGTAAAATTATCAACTTCATTGAAACGCCGGGACATTCTTCCTGTGCGCTCTCGGTTTATATACCGGCGCTGAAGGCCATATTCCCGACCGATTCGGCGCCCTGTGCTGTCGATAACATCAATAACCTTGCCAGGCCTTCGCCACAGTATGACTTCAACCTGTACAGGCAATCTTTAAAAAAACTGCTTGACTACGAGATAGAAATCTGTGCTTTCGAGCATTATGCGGCGGTTATGGGGACGGATGCCCGCCAGGTCCTGCTCAACGGGCTAACGCTCTGCGGGGAATTTGAAGAGCATATACTGTCGCTGTACCGGGAAACCGGAGACCTGGAGAAGGTTGCCAGGCAGGCGGCGCTGGACTTCATGAGGTTTTCCCATTTTGACTTTATAAATGAGGATATTATGATGCCCGTTACCCGGGCTGTGGCAAAAAATATTTTAAAAGCTGCCGGGATAGCGGTTGTCTGATGTCAGGGTTTATGCCGGTGAATGCTTTATCTCTTTGAAATCATATTTGCGATCGCCGTTTCTGCCGTTTACCCTGCCTTTTTTTGAGATGCCCTGGTTGTTGAAATAGAGTTTATTTATTATCTCCGCCAGGCAACTGGCGCAAATAATATCGTCGCAATCAATTTTGCCGCCGCATTCTGCACACTTGGCATGCATAATAGTTACTCCTCCGGACTGACAGGAATGAGTCCTTTTATTACTTATAGCCATTTTTGCATAAACAGGCAGTTCCGGGAATGACCAAAGGGGTATAAAGGGCGACCGACATGGGTCTTTAGTTTGACCCGCTGACAGGAAAAAAACAACAGGACACTCATTTAATGAGTGTCCTGTTGTTAAGTTCAGATCAAGATTGAATTAGTCACCGGGTTTGCCGACAGCCCAGAGGGCTTTGATGGCAGCGATGATTGCAGCCGGGGCCATCAGGGTGGCCACATAGCCGAGCATGTTGCCAAGGATAGCGCCGACGCCGAGCATCGTGAGCGGTGCAAAGGCATTGCCTGCTACGATCAAGGCAACTGTTGCCAGCAGGAAAAGCATGATTTCTTTCGCTGTAACGTTAAGGAAGCCGATGATGATACCGAAGATTACCAGGATGATGATGACGATTTCATTCTTCGGTGCGATGATGCCGCATACTACGGCAAGAACCAGGCCAATGATGAAACACCAGAATCCGATAAGACCGAGTGCTTTGCTCATTAAAGATTACCCCTCCTATATTATTAATGTAATGTGAATTAAAATTATACTCAAACTTTTTTGTATGTCAAATAGATTCTACAGCTATTGCAATTATTTTGTAATTTTTCTGCGGCAAATTTTCGTGTTAAACCGGCGGTCTGGCATGGTAATGCAAACGTAGCGGTTACGTAGTTTTACTGAATTTTAATCCGGGTCCCTCATCAACGTATCTCAGGCGGTGTTATGAATGCCCGGTATTGCTGGTGCAGATAGGTACACAAATATAATTCGGCGGGTGGGGAACAAGAAACAACGTTGGTAACGCAAACAAACCTGTCAGGGTGTCATACTGAGCAAATCTATTAGCTGTAATTAGCGAAATTAACGATATCGGGACGCTTCAAATAAGCAAAACCCTGAAGCGGAATTGTTATTAATATCGATGACAGTGAAGGTATGGTGTAATACACTGGTATTAGTAGCAAAAGCAATCGTTTCAAGGAGTATAACACCATGTATATATTGATTTCACTCATGGGTTTGGCCGTACCGGGCATCGGTTTTCTTATTTATGCCATGTGGCATGATGCAAAGACAACCGGGCCACTTAGCCATCGGCCTGCAGATCAAAACTGGTACAAATAGAAGTCCAGGTATCATTGTACATAAAGGCCGTGCTGACCAGCACGGCCTTTATGTTAGTACACCCGCTCCGCTAATCTTTCCCCAAAGCTATTTCAAAGGCAGCACGTTCGAAATTGATTGACAAACAGAAATGCTAATATTAGACTGAAATAGCATAATTTGAAATAGCTTCCGACATGTAACTCATTTAGCAGGGGATTTTGGTGAGAGAAAGCACTGGCATCAACAGTAATGATGCCGGTGCTTTTTTATTTCAATTGTGAAGGAGGAGGACAATGGCAGGTGACTTTAAGGTACGCATCAATTGGATGAGAGGGATGTACGTTTTTACAATTATTGCAGCTGGACTATTTGGGTTGGGTATGTTGATTATGCCTGGATTGGTTAAGTCTATGAATGCATGGCCGGCCGATGAGCCCATATGCTTCGGTACACTAGGCTGTCTCTGGGCGGCAAGCGGAATATTATCGATACTGGGATTGCGGGACCCTCTCAAGTTTTCACCTCTCTTTCTTATGCAGTTGTTTTACAAATCATTATGGTTCATATTTGTAGTTGCTCCTCTCGTAATCGCGGGGAAATTCCCGGCGTATGGAATTAGCTTCGTTATTATATTCGCCATATTCACAATTGGCGATATCATAGCAACGCCATTTGCATACCTGTTTAAGAAGCAGCCGTGATTTTATGCCAGCAAGCGAGACAAACTAATAGGTATAAGGAAAAACTATTGTCGGTTGATGCAAATAAGCCACTTTGCTATAATCTCGTGGCACTGGGGATTAGTCTAGCGGTAGGACAGCGGACT
>JAQTVP010000036.1 GCA_028707015.1 Dehalococcoidales bacterium
TCCATTATTGGCTCAAGTAAAACAGATTGTCCTTGTGACAACCCTTTCTTCAGCGCCCCGGACCCAGCAATTTTAAAGCATATTTCCGAGGAATCTACCGGATGAAAACTGCCATCATAGACAGTTATCTTAATATCAGCAACCGGATAACCAGCTAGAACCCCTTCTTGGATTGCTTCATTAACACCTTTCTCTACTGCCGGAATATAATTCTTTGGGATAGCCCCGCCAACTATCTTATTAGCAAACTCGCAACCGCCTCCGCGAGATAATGGCTCTACGGATAATAGGACATGCCCGTATTGGCCATGACCCCCTGTTTGCTTTTTATGTTTATACTCAGCATTAGCTGATATCGTTATAGTTTCCTTATAGGGAACCTCTGGAGTTTTAAGTTCCACAGCAACACCAAATTTCCGCAACATCTTTTCTGCAGCCACATCAAGATGAGTTTCCCCCATCCCTGACAATATAGTCTCATGAGTATCAGTTTCCCGGTGCACTTGAAGAGTAAGGTCTTCTTCTATTAACCTGGACAATGCTGGCCCCAGTTTATCCAAATCAACCTTTGTTTTAGGATTTACTGCTTCAGTAAAAACAGGTTCAGGAAATACCGGAGGAGTAATTTTCAATGGTTTGTCCTGAGTACACAAAGTATCGCCAGTATTAGTTAAACTTAATTTAGCAACCGCTCCAATGTCTCCCGCACCAATACGAGATACTGGTTCCTGCGTTTTGCCTCTCAGCATAAATAACTGCCCCACGCGCTCTACACCATTCTCCGTAGCATTCCATACTTGGGAATTACTCTCCATAACACCAGCATAAACCCGAAAACAGGTTAGTTTACCAACATACTGGTCAGCACTAGTCTTAAACACCAATGCCGCTAATGGACCATCTTGATTTGGCTCTAAAGTCTCTGGTTCCCCGGAATTTCCTATTATCGATATTTTTTGCCCTTTTGGTGAGGGTAAGTAACTATAAATAGCGTCCGATAATAAATTAATCCCTATATTCTGTAGAGCTGAGCCAGCAAAAATTGGTACAATCTGTCCACTTGAGACAGCTTTCTGTAAACCAACACGTAGTTCTTCCAGATTTAGTTCTTCACCATTTAAATATTTCTCAATAAGCTCGTCATCAGTTTCAGCTATTGCTTCTACTATCTTCTCACGGAAAGAACTAGCCTGTTCTTGTAGAGATGAGGGTATTTCTATTTCTTTTGCCTCAGTACCAGTGAGGCCTTCCATTGCTAACAGGTCAACTATGCCCTCAAAACTAGTATGAGCACCTATAGGTAACTGTACTGGCAAGCATTTAGCTCCAAATTTCGACTGAATTTGTTCCAGTACTTTATTAAAATCAGCATTCTCGCGGTCCATTTTATTAATAAAGATAAAACGAGGTGTATTAGTTTCTTCACTATAAGCCCAAACCCGTTCAGTGCCAACCTCGACACCAGATGCAGCGCATACTACAACTATTGCGCCTTCACTAACCCTCATTGCCGCTTTAACCTCACCAATAAAATCCGGGTATCCGGGGGTATCAATAAGATTCAGCTTGGTTTCTTTCCATTCGCAAGGAAGTATAGTTAAATTAATGCTAATCTTCCTCTTTATTTCATCAGGATCATAATCCGAGGCGGTAGTCCCATCATCAACTTTTCCCAAACGCCCAATTGCATTTGAGTTAAATAAAACCGCTTCCGATAGTGATGTCTTCCCTGCACCCGAATGAGATAATAATACAATGTTACGAATATTCTCTAGTTCATATTGCTCCATTTAATTACCAATCCCCTCTTTAACTTATTCCCGTTAATAATATTATAATCATAGTTTAGTGGTACAGCAAGCAATCACATTCTTTACTGACCTTTCCCCAAGTGAAGACATAAACCATAATAAACCAATTATTCAGAAAGGAGTAACCAAACCCAGTTCAAGCATAAAATATCCTCCTTAATATCAAAATAAGTTTAACAGTAATGGAGTGACATATGTTTCAATGATAGCTGCCGGTATTAATAAAAGCAGTGCTACACTCAGATATCTGAAATTTTGTTTAAGACCGGGTAATACTAATGCTCTCTTCTCTTTTTTAAATAAGGCTCCCATTGCTACTGTACCGAAGCTGAGAGCTGCTGCCTCTCCCATAATATAAGCCGGCATTTCCAGAATACCATGAGGCAGTAAACCAACTAGCACAAAACCTAAGGATGCTTCCTGCATTATCAAAGTGGTGAAAATAGCTATAACCAAACCATTCACTATCAGGCTAAGGACAGGCAGCAGGCAAAATATCGGGCTAAAGGCAAAACTGACCAGTAATACAATAACATTCTGAGAAAAGATACGAATAGCAGTAATAAATTCAAATGGAACTATCTCTTCTGCAATACCTTCCGGCAGTATTTCGATCTCTTCGTTAAAATAATCAATAATGCCTGGTGATATGAATGAACCAATTACCAAACTCACACCAAATATGAGAATAGCGATAAAAATCCATTTTCTATAGTTCATAAAGATAACAATTTATTGTCTGGCAAATTCTTCATAGAAAACAATTTCAGAAATTTCCTTTCTCGGTCTCGGCTCAGGATTCTGATCCGGGTAACCTAAGGGAGTTAAACCAACCACACAATATCCATCCGGTACTTTCAGAATATTTGCGGCTCCCTTAGCATCAAATGCCCCGATATACACTGTACCCAGCCCTAATGAATGAGCAGCTAAGACCAAGTTTTGCATTGATATTGCAACATCAAACATGTACCAATACTCGCCCTTATCTGTTGCCGGTTCTCTCCGCTCCCCGGATTCTCGGCGGAGATAACCTGCTTTTCCTAATTCAGCACAAGTTATGATAACTACCGGCGCATTCCGTACAGCATTTGTAGCCGGATTATTTTTACTTAGCATATCAGCTAATTGATTTTTTATACTGCTATCCCGCACCACAACAAACCTCCAGCATTGTGTGTTTGCCCATGATGGTGCCAAACGAGCAGCTTCCAAAACCAGCTTTATAGTCTCATCATCTACCAGAGTATTCTTATATTGACGAATGCTCCTTCTAGTTCTAATTGCTTCTAGCACATCCATATTAACTCTCCCTACTTTCTGATTATTCATCCAGTATAACCTGTATTAAAGGAATAATCATATCACTTTATCCAAGCATCTTTACTAATAAGCGGAACAAAACGACAACTCCCTAAAATCTGAATTATATTATTTCTTTTCTGCCGGGTAATCTTATATAGTTCTTGCACATGACGCGGGCCTACAGGTACTACCAAACGTCCCCCAATTTCTAACTGGTCCAGAAGAACGGCAGGTACCTTAGGGCAAGCAGCAGTAACCATTATTGCATCATAAGGAGCTTCAGCCTGCCAACCCAGAATCTCCTCGGCAAGATTAACCACAATATTGGTATAACCCAAGCTATTCAACACTGTTTTAGCCCTTTCAGCTAAACCAGGCAAGCGCTCTACCGTAATCACTAATCGGACCAGTTCAGCTAAAATAGCAGCCTGGTATCCGCTCCCAGTCCCTACTTCCAGCACTTTCTCATTACCAGTCAACTCTAATGCTTCGGTCATCAGAGCAATGATAAGCGGCTGCGAGATTGTCTGATTCAAACCAATAGAAAGTGGAATATTTTCATAGGCAGAATTACGTTTTTCCGGAAGTACAAATCGATCTCGGGGCACACTAGCTAACGCATCCAATACCCGTTCATCTTTAATTTCACTGCGGAGATATTCGATCAACCTAGCCCTGGCTAATTCAAAGTCCATATTAATAGATATTCACTACCAAGGAATAAGGTTACTATAAAACAAAAGCTAACACGATAAGAATAATCATTATCACTCCGGCAACAAGACTGATTCTCCCTAATTCCCTAAGTACATAAGGATTTTTCACAGGGGGTATTACGGCAACTTTATCTGGCACATTTATCTTAGAAGCAACCGCTTCACGAGGAGCAATAGAATTATCTATTGGGTTATTTTTTTGCTTCTGAGCAACTATATTTGACGAATTTCGTTTATTTCTTTTCTTTTTACCACGCTGTGGTTTATTAGGCATCTGGTTCCTCTCTATATTTTTTCAGAATTTACATCAGCTACTTAGCTCTTGGATGCGATTTATTATAGGTGCGGCGAACATGCTCGCTAGTAAGATGAGTATAAACCTGAGTAGTAGAAATATTAGCATGACCAAGTAATTCCTGAACCGATCTAAGATCAGCTCCACCACCCAGCATATGAGTAGCAAAACTATGCCTTAAAGTATGAGGTGTAACTTCTTTACCTAATCCTGCTGTTTTAGCATAACCCTTTAATATTTGCCACAGACCTTGCCTTGTCAGTCGCTCACCCCGAACGTTAAGAAACAGAGCTATCTCAGTATCACTACGCACCAAATGAGGACGAGCTTCTTGCAAGTATTCTTTTAAAGTTAAGATTGCACGAGGGGCAATGGGAATAAGCCGTTCCTTGTGGCCTTTACCAAAGCAACGCACATCACCATCATTTACGTTCACATTATCCAGGTCCAAAGTTACCAGTTCACTTACCCTCATACCACTAGCATAAAGCAATTCCAGCATAGCCCTATCTCTCTTCGCCTCTGGAGTTGACAGCTTGGCCGGCTGTTCTAATAAACGCATAGCCTGATTAATCGGGATAGGTTTGGGCAATGATTTTCCCACTCTTGGGGAAGCTACATTTAGTAATGGATTATCTTTTAAATAACCCTCAGCTACCATAAAATTGAAAAATGATTTGGCAGCAGCTACTTTACGAGCTGCCGTCGTAGCAGCATAGTTTCTTTCTTTAAGATTAAGTACATAACTTAGCATCCCATCCCGATTTAAGTTAACCCAATCCGGAGTAAGACCACGTTCAGTTATTTTACTTACAGCGAAGTCAGCTAATTGATACAAGTCATTACGATAGGCAGTTACTGTATTTTCCGAAAAGCCTTTCTCCACAATAAGATAATTTAGAAAACGATTAATAGCCTCTCTCATCGTATCTCCTCACCACTAAATACTCTATTCTTTTATTTTAACATAACTAAAAATAAAATACAGCTTATAATATCACACCAACATAGATTACAAGGTTATTTATTAATACATAGCCCCCCTATGCCTGGCAAGATAAAGGCAAAGTTCTACCCTTGCTTTAATTCTTTTTTTGAGCGAACTGTAGGTTTTAATTAACATCCATTAAACCAAGACATACTATTTACACTTGCTAAATATTTTCCCCATTAGATAGGGCTATGCTACAATAAATTAAAGCCTGTTATTTCCCCAATGTACTCGTGATATTCGCTGACAACATTGTAGATTCACCTTTATTTAATAATGAGGAAAAGGTTAAAAATGACAAGTGATATTGTAGCGGAGCAACTAAAGCAGCTGCCAACTAATCCCGGTGTCTACCTCATGAAAGACTCCGAAGGCAAAATACTATATGTAGGCAAGGCTATTAATCTTCGGCACCGGGTAAGATCATATTTTCGCAGCAACCATAAATTATCACCAAAAACTAAACGATTAGTTACCAGAATACATGAACTTGATTTCCTCATAACCAGTTCAGAACAGGAAGCCCTAATACTTGAATTAAACTTAATTAAGAAATACCGACCTCATTATAATGTACGCCTTAAAGACGATAAAACCTTTCCTTATCTTAAAATAAATATCAATGAAGACTGGCCCAGTGTATATATTACCCGGCGCCCCCAGGAAAATGAAGGACGTTACTTTGGCCCCTTCGCCAGCGCTCATACAATACGCCAAACCTTAAAGGTCATTAAGGGCATCTTCCCCTTCCGCTCCTGCCATAAACCAATCACGGGCATCGCTCCCCGTTCCTGCCTCGAATACCACATCCATAACTGTTTGGGACCTTGCATCGGTACCGTGAGTAAAGAAGAATATACCGAGGTAATAAATCAGGTAATACTTTTCCTTGAGGGTAAGCAGGAAATAATAGTCAAAGAACTTAAAAGCAAGATGGAGAAAGCTGTTGACACTTTAGACTTTGAAAAAGCTGCTTTAATTAGAGACCAAATCCAAGCAATAAACAGAGTTATTGAAGGGCAGAGAATCGCTACTAAAGTAACCGGCGAGCAGGATGTAATCGCGCTTGCTAATGATAAGGATCAAGCTTGTGTCCAAGTATTTTTCATCCGCAATGGGAAACTTGTTGGACGAGAAAGTTTTATATTACAGGGTACTCGTTCAGAGGAACCGGAGCAAGTCATGACCAATTTTGTTAAGCAATTCTACGCTTCTGCTCCTTATATACCGCTAGCATTACTTCTGCAATATGCTATAAAGGATAAAGTGCTCACTGAGAATTGGCTTCAAAGTAAAAAGGGGGCCAATGTCCGTATTCAAGTGCCTCGCAGAGGTAATAAAAAACAACTGGTAGATATTGTTATCGAAAATGCTTATCAAAGTCTTGAGCAACTTAAAATCAAGCAGCTAGCTTCTTCTACGTTACTAACAGCAGCTTTAACAGAAATAAAAGATGCACTGCACCTACCCAACCTGCCTATCCGCATGGAAGGCTATGACATCTCTAATATACAAGGGGTAGAGGCAGTAGGCAGTATGGTAGTTTTTGAAAATGGGAAACCAAAACCCTCTCATTACAGACGCTTCAGAATTAATACCGTATCAAGTGCCAACGATTATGCTATGCTTCAGGAAGTAATAAAACGACGGTTTAAACTAAGCGGCACCAAGAGCAATGATATTTCCGCTTCAACTACCTGGTCAATTCTACCTGATCTTATCCTTATTGATGGCGGCAAAGGACAGCTAAATTCTGTATTAACCACAATGCGTGAAATTAGATTTAATACTATACCTACAGCTAGTTTAGCCAAAGAGAAAGAGGAGGTTTTTATACCCCAAAAGAGCGAGCCCATTATTTTACTCCCCAGTTCTCCAGGGCTTCAACTACTGCAACGCCTCAGAGATGAGGCTCATCGATTTGCGCTAAGTTATCATCAGAAAATACATAAAAAGAGAACCTTTACCTCAGCCCTTGATACTATTCCTGGTATCGGCCCTAACCGTAAGCGTGCTTTACTTAAACAGCTCGGTTCAATTCGAGCAATCAGGGAGGCTTCTGTAGACGAGTTAGCAACCGTAAAAAGTATGAATAAGGATTTAGCACAAAGAGTAAAGGAGCATATATAAACAGCAATGCCAGCTAATTTACCGCCGCAATATTATGAAGCTGAGAAAACTTTTCGGGCAGCAAAAAGTCCGGAAGAAAAGATAGCTATTCTAGAAGAAATGATGGCTATTATGCCCAAACATAAGGGGACAGATCATTTGCGCGCTGAACTTAGAAGCAGAATCTCCAAACTAACACAATTAGCTGCCAAAAAAACTGGTGCCCGGCGGGCATCAATGATCATTGAAAAAGAGGGGGCAGCTCAATTAGTAGTAATTGGTCCGCCAAACACTGGTAAATCACAGCTTGTTGCCAGCATTACTAACGCTTCGCCGGCTATTGCCGAGTATCCCTTTACCACGCAAACCGCTACTCCCGGAATGATGAAATTTGAGAATATACAAATCCAGCTAATTGATACTCCACCCTTACTATCTTCCATAGAGTGGTGGCTACGCCACATGCTAATAAGAGCTGACGCTTTACTTATTGTGCTAGATTTAAGTGATAATCCGTTAACACAAATGGAGGAAATTATCACATTACTGGAAAATTCAAGAATAGGTATTCTACCTAATAAACACACGGACCCAGAGGTCATACTCTACCAAAAGAAAGCAATAATTATCGGCAACAAATTAGACCTGGAAAATGCCAACATTAATTACCCAGTGTTAAAGAGCAAATATGGAGACCAATTACCAGTTATAGCTACCTCATCCCAAGGAGAAACAGGTTTAGATGGGCTCAAGCACGGGATCTACCATATGCTTGATATTATTCGCGTATATACCAAGACTCCCAGACAAAAAGCAGATTTTAACGACCCCATAATCCTAAAACAAGGTAGCACACTGGAAGAAGCAGCTACCGAAATTCATAAAGATTTTGGTAAAAATCTAAAATTTGCCCGCATCTGGGGTTCAGGAAAACATGACGGTATAATGGCAAAAAGAGACCATATCCTCCAAGATGGTGATTTAATAGAATTACACATGTAATATTATGCAGGAAATATTTTTAGCGGAAGTTATGAAATATACTTTCACTAATTATTCATTATCTTCAATGGATACCCGATACTGGCAGAGTTTAAAAAAGTACTATTATGGTGATGACTGTTAAGTTAATACTTTGACTTTTACCACGCGTAAAGTGTAAAATATTAAAAATTGTTAAGGGGGCAGTATTTATGGCTAATAAAATACCGGGAGGCTATAATGGTAAAATCCTTAGAGTAAACCTCACCGAAAATACCACATCTGTAGAAGAAATTGATGAAAAGTTCTGCAGAAAATATATTGGCGGTGCTGGTTTTATTGCCTACTACCTTTACAAGGAACTGAAACCGGGAATAGACCCGCTAGGACCAGACAATAAACTAATCTTTGCTTTGGGGCCGCTGGCAGGTATTTCAATAGCCGGCTCAGCCCGCAACTGTATTGGCTCCAAATCACCAAACGGCAATATCGTCAAAGCAGAAGCTGGCGGAGACTGGAGTGTTGAACTTAAACGAGCTGGATTTGACGGCATAATTGTTGATGGAAAAGCAGCAAAACCGGTATATCTCTGGATAGAAAATGGAGAGGTAACTATTAAAGATGCTGGTCATCTCTGGGGCATGCAGACTAGAGAAACACAAAACACTCTCAGGAAAGAATTAGACGATAATAAGATACAGGTAGCTATGATCGGACCAGCCGGAGAGAATTTAGTTCAGTTCTCTTGCATAATGAATGGTCTCTATGATGCAGCCGGTAGAGGTGGTGTTGGTGCGGTAATGGGCTCTAAGAACCTGAAAGCAATTGCCGTCAGAGGCACCCACAGACCTAAAGTGGTTTCACCTGAAGGCATTAAAGAAGCCAGAGCCTGGTTAATAGAAAATAAAGATCTATGGGCTGCAATGGCAGAAGGCGGCACAGGCGGTCATGGAGCCGCAATAGAGATGGCAGTAACTTCCGGGAACGTATCAGTCAATAATTTCCGTGAGGGTATATTCCCTAACTCAGCAGAAATAGACGCTGCCAGCCTAAAACTCAAAATGGATGGCTGTTACGCCTGCCCGATAAGATGCAAGAAAGTACTTGAGGTTAAAGAGCCATATGTTGTAGATCCAGCCTATGGCGGACCAGAATATGAAACCATCGGCAGTCTGGGCACCAACTGTGGTATAGGTGATATAAAAGCCATTACTAAAGGTAATGAGATCTGCAATGCCGATGGCCTGGATACAATTTCGGCTGGCATGGTTGTTTCTTTCGCCATGGAATGCTACGAGAACGGGCTACTAACCAAAGAGGACACCGGTGGTATTGATTTAAAATTTGGTAACGCTGATGCCATGATTAAAACTCTGGAACTAATTTCCAAACGTGAAGGTATCGGCAACCTGTTAGCTGAGGGAGCAACAAAGGCAGGTGGTAAAATCGGTAAAGATGCTGGTAAATTCTCAATGGAAGTCAAGGGTATTGGTATCCCGATGCACGAGCCGCGGCTGAAGCAAGCCCTCGGTTTAGGTTACATGGTTAACCCACACGGCGCCGACCATATGACCAATATGCATGATGTTGCACTCACTATGGAAGGACGCGGATTAGATCAATATAAACCTCTAATGGGTACAATTACGCCTATCCCCCTGGAAGATCTTGGGCCGCTTAAAATAGCCCTGCTAAGAATCACCATGCTTGTTCGCATTATTCAAGATTCACTGGTACTATGCAACTTTATACCTTTCCCGCATAAGAAAATGGCTGACATCACTGGTGCAATTACAGGTTGGGATACTGATATTATGGAATTACTCAGGGTAGCTGAAAGAATTACAACTCTGTTCCGACTGATTAATATCCGAGAAGGTCTAACAGCAGAAGATGATAAATTACCCGATCGTTTTTTCCAAGGTAAGAGTGGCGCTTTAGCTGAAAAACCGCTAGACCCTACAAAGATGGAGGAAGCAAAGAGCTACTACTATACTCTGATGGGATGGGATCCAAAGACAGGAGTACCGCTTAAGGAAAAGGTGGCAGAACTAGAAATAGATGCCTAAAATCCAATATTAATTAGATTCTTAAATAGGCTAGGGGGATTTAAAATCCTCCTAGCCTATTTAATTTTCAGGATAGCAACAGCTTATTAATTGCCGCAGCCAGACCACTATGCTCAACATCAAGAGTAACATAATCAGCTATCGCCTTTAATCCATTAAAAGCATCCCCCATAGCGATTGCATAACCAGCTGAATCAAGCAATGAAACATCATTAGGGCCATCACCGATTGCCATAGTCTCACTCAGTGACACATCCAGATGAGAAGCTAGTACCTTTAAAGATTTACCCTTAGACACATCGGGAACAATAATATTATAGAAATCAACATCGGGATAACCTGCTGATTTCGATAGTGAAAAGTAGAGACTATCTTCAAATTGAATCCGAAACCTGTTAATCCCCGCAGCTTCCTGCGGAGAAGTGACTACAGCCCCTGCCTTAATAATCCTCTCTCTATCCCATAGCTCGTTAAAATCTACCAGGGTAGGTTCAATTTTAAAATATTTCCGATGAGCCTCTGTAGACCACGATTCCCGTTCGACAAAATAATGAGTTGTTGAAAATAGCTCAAGTTCTATTTTATTTAAACGAGCAAATTTAATAACCTGCTTCACCAGCATACTATCAATCGGTTGAACGTAA
>JAQTVP010000227.1 GCA_028707015.1 Dehalococcoidales bacterium
TCTGGCCGAGCTTGGAAAACCGGTTACTACAGAGTCAGATGCTCAGAATAACAAGGTAGATATATTTCAGTTCAAGCAAGGTTTTAATACAAGCACAAAAACGGCCAGGGCATTGGTGCATGGCGTAGCGGATGTTTTCACTCTAGGTCTATGGGAAGTAGTTGCAACCCCAGCTGAAGCTTTTTTTGGCGCCAAGAGCATGGCAATCAAAGTATCATATGATGAGAACAATAAGGTTAAAGATGTGGCTTATCTTAGAGGTAAATAAATCTTAAACAATAATGGCTAAAAAACAAATATAAAAGGATATGAAATGAAACGAATTATAGCTGGACTATGTATTATGAGTTTTTTGTTTAATCTTTGTGGCTGCGCTACTCCGATGATGGTTGGACTTAAAAAAGGTCCGACGCATTACGTGCCATCCGGGGACCCAAATAAAGGTTTCATTTATATTTATAGGGAAGCGGAGTATTTTGGCTGTGTAAGGGGTATCTATGTTACTGCTAATGGTAAACGAATAGGCGGATTAAACAGCGGTAGTTATTTTGTATATGAAGCCGACCCGGGCGATATTGTTATATCTGTTGAAAACTGGTTGGGTGAAAATCCATCTAGGAAAATACATGTTGAGGCAGGCAAAAAATATTACCTAAAAGGATATTTGAGATTTGGTTTTGTTGATGCATCGCCTTATATTGAATGGGTTCATGAGGAGGAGGGCGAAGGCGCCATAGGCTCTCTTACATATGCAACTCTTATATACAATAAACAGTAAAATGGACAGCAAGAGGAACATTCTGAGCTATTCCGGATTTGACGGACACTAAAAATAGGATACAATATTATATTGAAAGGACCATTATGAAAACTAAATTAGCTTTACTCGTAGTTGCTATTGCGGTAAGCATGTTAGCTTTTACTCTAACCGCTCATGCAGCCATTCCGCATCTCATGAACTTCCAAGGTAAGACTACGGATAAGACAGGAGCACCTCTAAACGGTTCATATAACCTCACATTCAGGATTTACAACACTGAAACATCAGGCACTTCCAAGTGGTCCGAGACACAGGCCAACATTCCTATATCAAATGGCATCTTTCAGGTGCAATTAGGTAGCGTTGCTCCTCTGAATCTGCCATTTGACGAGGCCTACTGGATATCGGTTGAGATAAATAGCGATGGCGAGATGTCACCGAGAACGAAACTTACATCAGTTCCGTATGCATATAAAGCCGAATCTTTAGCAGAAGCGCCTTTGATACAATTCTACAGGAAAGGCTTTGATATTGTGTCTGTAGATTTCAATTCAATTAAAATATCAGCCGGCGTTATGGATCTTGCAGGTAAGATAATTGCTACGACTACCTACTCGGATCCGCTACAGCTCGAATACCTCGATGAGCCAAAGAGTAGAGACTGGATTCATGGTTCAAAAATGCCAAACTCTACAGCGTATGTGTATGCGTATGATAACAATGGTAAAGTTGAGTTTAAGATTTCGGATGAGGCGCCTAATCTTTCTGATTATTATGGGAATACCGCGCAACAACCTTATGTGTATAGGCGCTATCCCGACACAAACGATGGGATATACTATCGATATATCGGTCAGATGTCGCTGAATAATGCAGGAGCCCCTGTACTGGTTAATAGCTCTGACGATCCAACGCCTATTACGCTGTCAAATATTTCCCCATTACTTTTTTACCCTGGCGTAGGTAATAGTATATATTGGGCGAATGATGCGCAATCCTGGACGCGTGGAAGATATGCGCCGCCTGTTATGTTGAAGGAGATGAAATATATAGGCACGGGAACAAATATCATAATGCGGGTTTTGTTTACTCTTGCCGGTAATATGTGCTGTCAAATATTTAGAAATGGTGTGGCCTGTGGAACACCAAGATACAGTGCTGCTGGAGCGACATATTCAGAAGATTTGACATTTTCATCCGGCGACTTAATACAGATCTGGACGCTTGGTTCCGGCGATACCGACGTCGGCATAGGTGTTACAAATTTCAGAATATTAGGAGACGACTCAAAGTATCATTTTCCAAATGCGTTTTGCAATACTTTAGTGAGTAAATGATTTTAGTCGGACTCGATGAATTGCCTTGTAAAAGTCAATTTTTCTTTATATAATCTCTTATTATGACATGGCGAGTTAAACGATTTGCTGTTGTTTCAATAATCACGTTGGTATTAGGATTATTAGCTAGTAATAAATTTTGGTTTCCTTATGATGATGGGGCCACACTTACTTCTGCGGAGTTGATTCTACGTGGATGCCTGCCTTACAGAGATTTTGTCACTCCTTATCCGCCTTTTCATTATTATATAATAGCCTTACTCTTCAAGATCTTCGGGGTTAATCATCTTGTAGCGCGATTATATGTTGTCCTTACATATACGGTTATCTCGACATTTACTTTTTACGCAGCGACTCTATTCGCTGGAAGGTTTCGGAAAGTAGCTTATCTTGCCTGGGCCGCATGCGCCATGGCATTGGTTCCGCGACTAGGGCCTACCTTGTCTGTAAATTGGACCGCTTTCTTGTTTGTCTATCTTAGTTTCGCACTTTTTTATATATTTATTAAAAGACGGCAATCTTATCTAATATTTTTATCCGGGATAACCACTGGTTTTGCGCTAATATCAAAACAGGATATAGGACTTTATGCTGTCGTGGCGCAATTTGCAGTGCTGATAATGATGCCTGTCATTAACAGGGATGGTTTGAGAAGTGGCTTTTCATCTTTAACAAGT
>JAQTVP010000228.1 GCA_028707015.1 Dehalococcoidales bacterium
TAATAATTATAGTTAGTCTTTAATAAGATATGTATTTAGTTAAGGTGTTAAATATTACTTCCCGGTTGGGTGGACAGCCTGTTATCCTGTTAAGCTCATTGTTATCCTTGATTTGTGCGCAGTCGCCTACTAGAAGGCAGGTTTTATTTTCTACAACTTTAGGATTATTGCCGAGACATATTTGCAGTGGATAGCTAAGTTTTGCGTTTCGTTCAGCGAGGAATAATAAACTGGATATAAGGGGAATAAGGCAGCCGCTGCATGCCTTATCGGCTCCAGTTATTTCCAACAAAGGGAAACTTTGCTGCAGTTGTTCTTGAGGTAAAGATACTTTAAATTTAAGTTGTTTAAGGTCATCTCCGCTAATGTTTATTCGGGTCAGATTGTTTTCACCCAGGCCGGCTTTAGCACCGAGTGTTATTGTGTCTACATCTGCGGGATCTATACCCATTAGAGCGCTACCCACTGTATCTGCTGCTACTATATCCGTGCTGGCTATAAGTAGTTTACCGATTGATTTCTCGTTTTTGGGGTTATAATAGCTTGTGCTCATCTGACGGACTATAGTATTTGGCGTGCAATCAATAATATTTATGGTGGGCTTTATTATTTTACTAAGTTCAACTACAGCTCGTGGTAAATCTATGCGGTGGAATAGTGGCTTATCCTCACGTTTGAGGCAGCCCTTTAAATTTTTCATGGCGAGAGTTACTCGTGTCAGCCAATGTGTTTTGAGCACAGGAAGATTAATAAATTTATCACAGTTAAAGGCAAACTCAGTTATCCTGAATTCTGGCGGTGTGCAATCTGAAATATCCCTAAATACCCGATATTCATGTTCATCAAATAGGATCCATTCTATACCTAATTTTTTAGCCACATCACTAACGCCGGTATGAGTAAAACAATCTCTGAGGTGTGATTGAGGCTGATAATAACTTGGTCCCTCGCCTATAATTACGCTTTTTGCACCATATTCAAGGCAATACCGGGCGACAGCTTCGATTACATAGGGATTAGTTATTTGACCACTATTAGGATGCGCCGGTTCAACCAGGTTTGGTTTGATAAGCACGCAATCACCCGGGGCAATGAGCCGTACGCCCGTACCGTTAATTGCGTTGGTTAATGCCGTATAAAAATCCTTTTCAGTATTAGTAATCGAAACATTAATCATAATTAAAAATAACCTAAATTATATCCTAATATCAGGTTACTATTCATGATAATATTCGTCAAGGCAGATAATAAATAGTATGAAATCGTGTTTAAACTTTAATATTTTGATGTAATGCTAAAACTTTTTAACAACTGAATACTGGAAGTCACCATATGTTAATTTAGATAAAGGTGAGTACGATGTTATTGAAAATAGCAGCTATTGTGATAACAACATACGGTATTAACACTATTACAAAAGCAGTGCGTGCAAATATGTTAAAACCAAGTTTATTGATTAAATATCGCAGTGTTATAGCTACTAATAAGAGGATAAATATAGAAACTATATCAACCCAGAAAAGTTTAAAAAATCCACCTGTTTGTAAAGCCCAGCTGGCTAACGGGCTGCTTTCGAAAACATTCGTTTTCCCACTGAGTTTTAAAAATGCGTAAGTACTGAGATAGTCTAGTATAACAAGAAGACTAACTAGACCGATAAGTTTTGATTCTTGCCAGGGCCATAGATGCTTTGATATTGCCTTTACATAGCGCTCATTAGAGCGGTCTCTTTCCATGCCTCTTCTAATCATGCGTTTTGTAAAATTAACCATATTTTCCATAACTGAATTTCCCTTGGTTATTTCTTAACGATACCATAACTTTAAGCTAAAAATCGAGATATCTTTCTCGTCTGATTGACCGCTACTTTTTCTGCGTGATATAATTTTATTCTGCTTGAACAGTAGAGAATTTGTATCTTTAATTTACATAATATAGCATCTCTTGGAAATTAATTAAGTTAGTAATACATAATAGTAATAAAATAAGGCGTAGGATTAAAGTAAAGATCTATACCTGTTTTTTATTTAGATATGCCGAAGTGGCGGAATAGGTAGACGCGACAGTCTCAAAAACTGTTGAAGAGTAATCTTCGTGTCGGTTCGAGCCCGACCTTCGGCACCAGATTATTGTCTCTTTTAGGGTGAACCATGTTATTGTATAACCTTCATTTGGTAGTCCTTAATGTAATTGTATCCAGATCAACACTTACAGTGACGGCAGCATTGGCTACAATTATTTCATCTGTTTTATCTCCCATATCGAGTGCATTATGACCTCTTACTATCATGCCACCCTCAACAACCTTAATTGCCTTTTTACCAAAAGGTAAAGCTTGAAGAACTTTATCAGTATTCACCCTTTCAGGATAGGGGCAGGAAATAAGTATATCCAGAAGTGTATCATCTCTGTCATTTCTTTCTATCATTTCAATTAATCCAATAAGGCACACTCTAGAAATAGTGTCCTTGACTGCTTTAACCGCTGCTTCTGTTACGTCTTGCCCGTGCTGTTCAACTCCTGTGCCCATTTCTATAATGTATCTTCTCTTATTCATTTATAATTACCTCCTTAAAGCTGAGGTAAATTATAATGGCGGTTTAGGGAAAAACCAAGTTAAACCATCTTGAATAGATATTAAACGTAGTAAATATATTGAAAAAATAATCGCATCTGAACTGGATAGACGAAAATATATGTGATAAGATATGGATTGCCTTAAAAACATACTTAATGCTATAATTCTGGTGTAATGCCGAGTTGTGTA
>JAQTVP010000229.1 GCA_028707015.1 Dehalococcoidales bacterium
CCTTGAATTTTTCATTAGCCCACTTCTCTTTACCGGGGTTTTTATCAGGGTGGAATTGCATTGCGAGCTTGCGGTAAGCCTTTTTAATGTCATCGTCCGTGGCGGTCTTTGACACACCCAGAATGCTGTAATAATCTTTCTGCGGCATATTTTCTCTCTGTTAGCTGAACGCTGAAGGCTATCCTTGTTTTTCAGTATCAAGTATAGCATAATCGGCTGATGGTCAGTCTAGCCTCCCGGCGGGTGCCTTTTGACGGATGACCGCGCCCGGAGCCATTTTATTACTCGCATGCTGATTTCACTATCTGCTAGTTCTATTTATCACTATTGATTTATTTATAAAAAAGATGTAAATTATGGTAACTTTACTTTCGGTTAAGAAAAAATTTATTATCTAATAAACTTTTTTACTATGGAATAGCTTGTTGAGGAAATAATAGGTTTATCTTTAAATGCCAAAAATATTGATAATTGACGATGACGCTGCCTTAGAAATGCTGGCTGAGAATTTGCGTTTACGGGGATACGAAGTTCAACGTTATTCATCAGCCTCACAAGCTTTAAAATCATTAGATGATGTATTGAAAAATGAGTTGATTATCCTAGATATACTAATGGATATACCCAAAAGCGAAACAGTCCAAATAACCAGTGGTATTCGTGCCGTGGGTATGCACATCTACAGGCAAATTCGTAGTAAAAATAAAAACATTCCAATTGTCGTTTATTCAGGTTGTAATGATGCAGACTTAGTCGAAATAGTTAAAGACGATCCCCATTCAACTTTTTTATCAAAATGGAGAATGCCTACTTCCAAGGAAATTGTAAGTATTATCGAGAATATTTTGGGTTTGAAACAAAGCTCCGTTAGCGGAAACATATTTATAGTTCATGGACACAATGATAAGCTTAAGTTGGAATTAAAAAATTATCTTCAAAATGTACTCGATCTTCCCGAACCTATTATTCTTCACGAGCAAGCAAATGTTGGCAGAACTATAATAGAAAAATTTGAGGATTATGCTTATTGTTCCAATTTAGTATTCGTAATTTTGACTCCCGATGATAAAGTCGCAGGTACTGATAGTAATAATGACGAGAAAAGACGAGCGCGTCAAAACGTTATATTTGAGATGGGTTTTTTTATGGGCATTTTAGGTCGTGAGACTGGGCGAGTTATATTATTACACGCTGGTCTTTTAGAGTTGCCCAATGACCTATCTGGTGTGGTTTATATTGATGTTTCTAAAGGAATAGAAGCTTCAGGAGAAGAAATCCGTAGGGAGTTAAAAAGTGTCAACCGACAATCATCATCATGGTAAATCGAATTCCAATAATTCTCTAAATATCCAACCTAAATTGGATAAATTGGTTCAGGAAAACGAATCTCTTAAAGCATCCAATAAACTTTTACAAGATAAAATTGAACAAATTAGAAAAGAACAAATAACTTATCTACAGAATATTTCACATCAGTTAGTTGCTCCACTCCACGCCATGAAAATGCACATTGAAAACCTCCGTCATGGTCGAATTCGAAGTGCTGAA
Source organism: Dehalococcoidales bacterium (assembly GCA_028707015.1). Lineage (GTDB taxonomy): Bacteria > Chloroflexota > Dehalococcoidia > Dehalococcoidales > JAQTVP01 > JAQTVP01. The sequence continues at coordinate 1,549 of JAQTVP010000229.1, forward strand.
CGCGCAAGAAAAGTCCTCAGGTCTATTTATTCCCAAGCAACCATCGCGGTTCATCTAGCAAAAAATTTTGCTCTTATGTCCAATTTAGAAGCCGACCAAACATTAGCAGCCCAGAGAGAGCCGCTTGAATCAGTAAATCTAAAAGCTTTGATGGTTAATTTGGCTGACGATTTTCAGCCTTCTGGTTGGGAAAAGCGTATTCAGATAACGGTTATTGACATTCCCTTACAATCTGCTCCACCAGTCTTGGCAATAAAGAACCTAATAAGCCAAGTTTTCAGTAACATTATTGAAAACGCCATTAAATATTCTAATGATAACTCAGATATCAAGATTTCTGGTCAATATAATCCGGACAGTGACAGTGTTTCCGTTAGTGTTGCAAATGAAGGTATCCAGTTAGTTCCCGAGGAAATGAAACTTCTATTTACACGTGGCTACCGTAGCGAGAATGCAAAGAATGTATACCCTGCTGGTACAGGCTTTGGTCTGTACATCGCAAAAAGAATTATTGACATACATGAGGGGAGTATTACCGTAAAAACGAATGAGAAGGGTTTATCAGTATTTGAAGTTACCTTATCTGTTAAAGGTTTAGAAGGGAAGACGAAGCAACGTGAAGCAAAAAACCATACTGATCGTTGATGATGAGATAGGATATGCAGAAGGCATAATTGATGCTCTAGATTTCGAGGGTTTCAGAGTATTGACTGCCAACTCCGCCGAAGTAGCTCTCCGTTCTTTGAAAGAGGGAGTAATTGATTTAGCTATGGTAGATATAATGATGCCGCCTGGTCATTCTCTCGAAAACCGAGGAGTGCGAAGCGACAGAACTGGTGTCGTTCTTTGTAGAACTATAAAAGAATTATATCCTCGTCTTCCTGTTATTTGCCTGAGTGTAGTGTCCAACATAGATACAATTAGAGAAATCGAGCGTTTGCACATCCGTTTCTTACGTAAAGGTGAGGTGCCTTTACAAACTATTCTAGATACAATAAATACATTATTATTTGGTAGGTCTTTCCCCTCTGCAATTCAAGAATAATATATTGTTTTCCTGAACCGGTCTGCAATAATTGAAATTACACAAGTACATCCCGAACCCGCTGTCTGTCCATTTTTTAACATGCCTCTCTCAACTCATTGCTGTCTGCTTGCTCTGCGTTCTGTCAAAGGGTAGAATCTAGATAGAGTGATATTATAAGTTTCATGATTAT
>JAQTVP010000230.1 GCA_028707015.1 Dehalococcoidales bacterium
GTACCCAGATAGAAAGCGCTGCCAATGGCAGAACGCCAGCTCAGGTATCGCCCCATCTTCTCAGACGGACTAAGATTTGACATCCAGTTATCCCGTAGAGGTCCGACAAGGATGGAAGGCACCAGATTAACTACCCATAGCCCAATCAGTAAGTACGCATTCATTCTATTTAATAATGCTAATACCAGCACTACAGGAAGCCATGTCAGGGTGTTAATAATGGCGATGGTAATGGTCGTTTTTTTCAGATTGTGTTGACCTTCAGCCAAAGAAGGTACTTTTATTAGCAAAGCTGAAAGAACAAGGTGTGTCACAGCGCTGAGAAGAGCAACGCTCTGCGCATCAGCGCCAGTGGCGATGACAGAGGGCGCCTGGTAAGCGGCGCCGGCATTCTCCATAGAACTCGTTGCTGCTTCGCCATGAAGCAGTCTCAGACTGTTATCTTTCTTATCTTTAGTGCGATTGGGGAATATTTTCATAATAGTACTCTCCCAGAATCGCTAGATAATGACTTCAAAGCCAAAACCCGGAATTTCCGCATTACAAGGTGGTGATTAGTCAAAATAATAATGTTGATGGTCAACCGGGAAAAGATATCACAAGCTTTCAAAACACGAACGTACACACTAAAGATGTGTTTATGCTCGGAAAATATTATCCAGGCATCTGACATTTAGCAAATCAAAAACGCATCAGAAAACAATAATAAATAATCAGGACACGCTTTTGGCTTGCTAATGGCTCTGACTGAGCAATTAAGAATATTTAAATGGGTTTAGTCTCATTATCTCTCAAATCTAATTTTTTCATCTTTGTGATTTCCGGTATTGAACCCAATTCTCTAAAAATCCCGCAAACCCAACTTCACCGGTTTATCACAATTTTAACTCATCATAATAATCGTCTATCTCTCAAAGCGGTAATCCGAGAACTAAGCCCGCGTATATTCCACTACATTATATGCTCAGAGACAAGCCATTAATCAATTTTTTGACCAACCACTTGCCTCCTTCTAATTTTATTATAATACCGTTATGACAAATTGCAATACCGTTGAGGCTAATTTTTTACAGTTTTCGGTATTTGACACCACTGGCTAACAAGGATAGTATGCAGTTGTATAATTGGGTATATTCAGCGGGAATTGAATATGAACGGAATCAAGATAATATGCTGGAACGTTAACGGCATCAGAGCGGTAGCCAGAAAAGGTTTTTTAGAATGGATCGGGAAAGAATCGCCGGATATTTTATGTCTGCAGGAAACCAAAGCCAGCCCTGAGCAGCTTACCCATGATTTGTTAGAGCCACCCGGCTATCTGGCTTACTGGAACTATCCTGAAAGGAAGGGTTATTCAGGGGTTGCGACGTTAACCAAAGAGAAACCATTCGATGTCCAAAATAGCTTCGGTGCGCCGGCATTCGATACAGAAGGCAGGGTTATTATCACAAAACACCCGGGATTCACCATCTGCAATGTCTATTTCCCTAACGGCAAGCAAAGCGCAGAAAGACTGAAGTACAAGCTGGATTTTTATGAAGCTTTCTTGAATTTTCTCGAACCATTACGCCTCAAAGGAGAAAAACTAATCATTTGCGGAGATGTAAATACTGCCCACAAAGAAATAGACCTCGCACGGCCTAAGGAAAATGAAAAGATATCCGGTTTTCTGCCTATTGAAAGGGCATGGTTGGATAAATTGGTGGCAAATGGTTATATCGATGCTTTCCGTCATTTTAACAAGGAACCGGGGCAATATACCTGGTGGGACATGAAATCAAGAGCTCGGGAGAGAAATGTGGGGTGGAGAATCGATTATTTTTTCATCACCGAAAACTTGCTCAGTCAGATGGACAAGGCATTTATTATGCGTGAGGTAACTGGTTCCGACCATTGCCCTATTGCACTAATGTTGCACTAGTATTAAAATTACGTAAAAATCTTGACACAACTTTGTCAGTGACATATGATAGTTTCTGATATCCGTCTCCTCCTGTACTGCCAAAAGATTACCATTACCTTTAGTAGTATAATGCCAGTATTCCTATAATAGCTTAAATCTTACGGGGGCCATACAGAGTGTCACTGCGGAAGCGAACAATACTCATAATCAGCATTGTGTTAGGTGTAATGCTCATAGCTTCTTATTTCATCACCCAGCATTTTTTACTGAATAGTTTCATCAAGCTTGAGGAACAAGAGACACGGGAAGATGCCGAGCGAGTTGTTGGGGCACTTAACAGCCGCATTACGTGGTTGGAAGGGACAATATACGATTGGGCATGCTGGGATGATACTTATACTTTCGCCAGCGACCTCAATACGGATTACACCGATAAAAATGTTCTTTCCTCTACGTTTATGTCCTTACAGATTGATGCTTTTGTATTAACAGATGCGAACGGTGAGCTTCTTTTCGGCAAAGCTTATGATAGAAACACGGAAAAGTATGTGGATATCCCGCGGGGTCTTCTGACATATCTTGCCACCAATAATCTGCTCAAATCATCACCTGCTATCGATAGTGGCGCAGCCGGTATTACCGTTTTGACAGACGGTACAATGATTATTGCATCCTGCCCAGTATTGACCAGCACCGGAATAGGTCCGCCTCGCGGGGTGCTCACTATGGCGCGCTACTTAGATGATGAGGAGATTCAATACCTCACTAAAACAACACTTTTGCCGATAAACATTTATCCTCTTAACAGTTCTCAAATGCCGGCTGATTTTACCAAAGCGCTCCAGCAGATGACGCCAG
>JAQTVP010000231.1 GCA_028707015.1 Dehalococcoidales bacterium
CTTAAGTGCTTCAAATCTTACTGCCTGAATCAATGCGTCTACATTAACGGTATGAGTAATAGAACCGTCAGAACAAAGATAGCTTTTTTCTTTTTCTAAATCAATATAATCCCCTATTTTCATATAAGGACAGTTATCTTGTGTGTCTTTTGAATCGCATGGTGCGTGTATATCTTCTTCGCTCATCTTTTTCTCTCCTTCCCTATAAGGGGTTACTGGTACTGTACTAGGGTTACACCAACAATCCTTAGATAATCTATGCTCTATTGTTGATACTTTACGCCAATTAGAATTTCTTAATCTAGCGATGCGTGGAAGGGAGAGTATTTGGTCGGCTATTTGAAGGAACTCTCTTTTTACGCCAACTGAATAATCACTCCAGTTTCGTTCTGTATCGTAATCAAGACCGATAATTCTGGCTATTTCTTCTCGTAACTCTACTTGTTCTGTCATATCAATTCACTTAATAGATTGTGCAACTGTTGCAATATCTATTATTCAAGCCTCCTTAATATAATCTCGTAATATTTAGGGTCTTTCTCTATTAAGATATAATTTCTGTTGAGATTCTTGCAGGCTACCCCCGTAGTGCCTGACCCTGCGCAGTTATCTAAAACACTTTCTTTGTTCATTTTCGGTTCACTCCTTTACCCCTCTACTCTGCTGGCTTAGTGCGCAATATTGTAATAAAGAACCAGCCTATTATTATCACTGACGGGATACTGAACAGCAAGAGATATTCCCATTCGTAACCACCACAAACATAGATGATTTCGTTCATAATCTGCATGGCTACCCCAACCCATAACCAGTGAACTTTTATCATGGTTTTGATAAGAATAAACCAGATAGATAAAACCATAAAAGTTATTTGCCATCCGTATTCTGCTATCAAATAGGGTATCATTTTCGGTTCACTCCTTTACCCCTAAGACTCTGGGCTATTTATTTCCCCTGAGTATCCCCAGTGTCTTATCATGCCCGTCATACGACATTAACCGCCTGATAATGGAATACATGACTTGGTATTCTTCTTTGCGTGTTTCTTCTATCGGAAATTCTTTAGATTCCTTTTCAATCGTGATTTTATGCTGGTGGCAATAAAGTAATCCCCAACCATTATTGATTTCATCAGGCAATAACAAACCGACAGGACAAAGATAATATCGGAAATTACCCAGTTGATTATCTTCGTATCTATGCTTCTTATGTTGGTCAGCCAAATAATCAGAGCGAGAAACCTTACATTCAAGCACAGCGGTACGATAGTGGTTCATGCCGATAACATCAGGGATAGAGTTGGCATAGCAACTATATTCAGGCAAGATAATAGGGAAACGCATAGTTGATACTTGATTATTCTTCAACCAATTAACTCCCCGTATTACCAATTCATCATGGGTCATTTTTAGGTTCACTCCTTTACCCCTAAGGCTCGCCTATTGATGTGATAAAGTATAAGTGGTTTGACTTCTATTTCCCACCTTGTTCCATTATGCGTTGCTGATATTATATCTTCCTCATAAATCAATAGTGTCATAGTTTCGTTTGCAGATGGCATCGGTTCAAATCGCCAAGTTTGCCAATATTGGTCAGGGTCTCCAATTTGCCAGCCTATTACACCTGATGTAAGGCAAAGTATTAAAACTACCAATCCCGTCTTTATTGTGTTTTTCATGGTTTTTGGTTCACTCCTTTACCCCTAAGACTCTGCCATCACATTTAGCGCATACTTCCCTGATAACCTGGGCATACTGCCAATCTCCGGCTAAGTCTTTATCCAGTACCATCTTGATTTTATAGCAATCGTCTAACTTTTTACATACCATATCCGTAAACACCTGTTGAAACCTCTGCGCCCACTGGACTTGCCATGATTAAACAAAGTCCTACGAGTAACGCTAAGATAATTGGTATTAAATACTTCTTCATATTCCCTCCTGCCATATAAATATTATCTATTAGATTTTCCACTACCTGGTATCTGTTCGTATTCGGCTTCGCCTTTGCCATAGGTTCGCAATATTAGACTGTGGCGAAATATTGTCAAACAAAATCCCCTACACACACGTTTGAATCTACCATTGTCAACCCTTTTCCATTTACAGATAAAGCCAAAACTAGGTCGGTTGGTGCGTACCCACCCGTCATATTGGTCAAACGAGCTTACTTCAAGCGTGAACCGAAGGTATAACTGGAACCAGTTTTTTACTGCTCTTTGCCTGTCTAGTTTGTGACCTAATTTCTCCCAAAACTCACCATCGCAGTCATCACAGAAACAATAGTAAGTCTTATGGTGCTTTTGACAATATTCAGGCTCATATGGTTTATAGTAAGGGCAAGATAACCCGCAATCACCTTCCCAATCGCAGTCATCCAGTGTACATTCACCAAAATCCATAATGCCGACTTCTTGATGTTGACAAGGTATATCTTTTACCTCAATATCAATCATTCCACTACTCTCCTTTAGAGATTAGATTTACTGCTAATCCTCAGTATTGCGGTCACGGTTTTGTTAAGGGCGTCTTGTCGTGCAGAACTATCTGGATACCCTAATTCAGACCTTCCGCTTTTCCTGTATGCATACCAATCAGCAAAGTTAACCACCACTTCTTCTATCTCTGCTCTCAGTTCTTCCCCGGTTAATTCTTTTGTGTAATAAATATGGTCTGCGTCCCGTTGAATTTCTTGTGCGGTTACAACATCAAGCCCAACAGTTTTCATAATAGGTGATTTATCCATCATTCCCCCTTAATC
>JAQTVP010000232.1 GCA_028707015.1 Dehalococcoidales bacterium
AGTCCAAAGAGAATCAGTCCCACAAGATGTTCTCTTCCAAAATACATATTTATCACTCCAATTTATAATTTGATTAATACTTAGCAACGACAGTTATAAATATTGCGTCTAGATTACTTGGTAATTTTTCTGTACTGTATGATAGTGCTTACTGCGAGATAGAAACCAGATCCTACCATAATCTGTACAAACCAGTCTTTGAGAAGTACCCAAGAGAGGAATATGATAGCCCAGTACATGAGCACTGCAAACGTCAATGCGAATTGTATAGTATTCTTATCGGTTTTTAATTTGCTCATTAGATCACTTCGCAAACAACGGTCTAGGATTTGCGCAATATGCTTTAAAATCGTTGTGAACAATAGATGCTATTTTGGCGTATTCTCTCGCATCATCCATTATTTCGGATGATGAAGGTATTTGTTCGGTATAAATTTGTTTACGGTATATAGACTGATCAAATTTCTCTTTCTGTCTATCAAAATGATCGGCACCAAATAAAACTAGATCGCAAACAAACCCTTTACGGTCAACCGGACGAATTTTAGCGCCTTTAATAGCACGAATCATTTCACTCTTAAACGTATCCCACCCGTCATTTGTGATAAACCGGATAACCTGTATTGCAGCAGTGAGTTGTCCTCCGGTTAGGCCGTCGATATCTGGGTAATTAGTCAGATAATTTAATAGCTTTTTCCCCAGTCTGTTCTTGGCCTCAGGAACTCCTATTATAACGAATAGCTTCCCCACCGATTCTAATTCGATATCAAAGTCTTTTCTTTTTTGCTTGGATAACCAATCTAATCCGGCAAAAACAAGTTGCCTACAGCTCAATTCGTAAAAACCGTTAAGTCCTTCAGCTGTTAATCCACCGAAAGACGATACTTGTCCCATATCATCAGTCCATACAATATTCTCGTTTACCATACCTATCACTCTCCTTCAAACATAAATTTTAGAAATACGGTATTACGCTGCTCGTCACCACGGTTGACAACGATAGCTCATCTATTTTTAGTGGGGGACTCCAATCATAACAAAAATGGCACTTCTTGCATATCGCGCTGTATTCTGATGTCCATTGAAGCTCTCCGCCGCATTTAATACATTTATCAAGCTTAGTCATTAACTATTTCGCTCCCACTATAAATCATGTATAGAAACCCAAAATATCCTAAGGCAATAACAGTAGTCCATACAATATTGAATGGGAACTCCTGCGCAGTCGAAATCATTAGTGCAATCGTAAGCAAAAGCCAGTCTTGCAGTGCATTCTGTCTCATAGATTTTCACCTTTCAACTCCGTTAACGTTAATAGTTCTTCGCCAACGTCGTTCTGCCGTTTTTCTCCTTTAGAGAGGCTCTGTTGTTTCATTCGTTCAATCAACTCTCTTTCATACGTTTTAATCAAATTATCAATCGTCCGCTCATCGTTATGATCTCTGCTACTCATTTCTAACGCCAGTTTTAATGCGCTAATCGTTATCCGGAGTTCTCCGGTTGTTAAATAGTGTGCTGCTCGTACCATTTATTTCACTCCCTAATCTTTATCTACTAGCCTATCAACTAATTTAAACGGGTTCTTAGTATCAATCCAATCAAATTTATATTTTCCATCTCTCGTCACTTCGTATACATAACTTTGTGCTTCTTCACAAACACTCAATATTAGTGGCAAATATTCAGCTACGATTAAATTGTTTTCACACGGAACAACACTAAATCCGATTCCAAATTATATTGTAATGTTTATAGGCAATTGATCAGCGTTTATCCCATCTGAGTTTGTTCTGTATATTTCTAATTCCATTTTTCTTGGTATCGCATAAATTTTATTTCTTTTCATTATGATCATCTCGCCATTATCTCTTTAAATGCTAATAATACTTTCGTATAATGCGTTTTCATCTCGTTTGTAAAGCAATCGGCTTTGTTTATATCCTCGATCATTGTTTCAACAATTTTTGTGTCTTCATCCGTTACCAAACAAAAAACATGCTCTGTTTCGGTAAAAAATACCGCTGAGTAATTTTTGCTATCTTTATTATAGTTTATATCTAATTTGCATGCCACCTTACTCACCACGATACATTTGCCGAGTCTTCGCTTATATATGTGAACTCTTCTATTTTCTTTTTATTAAATACGATATACTTATTTTTTGCCAACTCTTCCTTATCCATGCTTTCAAACGACAGCAGCGTTTTGTATGTATAATTAGCGGTTGTTGTGTACACCCCATGCTTCAGCGAATGGATTTTATACATCATCGGTATCATACGAAGCCAAGCCATAACGCATTGGGCGTGTGCTTTGGCGACAATGTATTTTGTCGGGTAATCGGGATCATTCCCGGACATCCACTCGACATACAGTTGGCTCTCTATTGGCATTTCGCACAATTTGCAATCCATTTTAATCATCCTCAGTCGTATCATCGTCGAGCGTATTTATAATAAACCAAAGCAAGAATAACGCTAATAATAGTATAGTATACGGGTCAATAGAGTAGATCATTCAAATCACCTAAGTGCTTCCATACTCGCCTATCTTAAAGTATTTGTAAAGATCATCTAGCGTAGGCGTCACTTTATCCCACATGTCCTTATCGTTTTTAATGTAAAGAAGGCAATCATGACCAAAGAACTCCAGTAAATGAATATCTCTCATAATATGTCGTATAGACTCGGTTATCGCCATAAAATCGATGGTCGTTGTTAAACTATAAGGCGTATAGTCTTTGTCTGTTA
>JAQTVP010000037.1 GCA_028707015.1 Dehalococcoidales bacterium
AAGGGAGAGGCAGAGCTATCGGCTGAGGAGAAACTTCTGCGGGCTATATTCGGGGAGAAAGCACGGGAAGTGAAGGATACCTCCCTGCGGGTGCCTCATGGTGAATGGGGTAAGGTAATTAATGTGAAAATATTCTCTCGTGGCGATGATCTACCTGCTGGAGTCAGAAAATGGGTACAGGTATGGGTTGCCCAGAAACGGACTGTATCTGTAGGGGACAAGCTTTCCGGCCGCCATGGTAATAAAGGAGTTATTTCCATAATTGCACCTGTCGAGGATATGCCGTTCCTTCCTGATGGAACGCCAGTCGATATTGTCCTTAATCCGATAGGTGTTCCATCGCGTATGAACATTGGTCAGGTTTTGGAAACTCATCTGGGATGGGCTGCTCAAATGCTTGGGTTTAGAGCGATTACTCCGGTATTTGATGGTGCTACTGATACTGATATTGAGGATGCACTAGCTAGAGTATGGTTAGCTCAAAAAGCTGGGGCAATTAACCTTGTCCCCGATAGTAAGCTTAACCCGTTACAATTAGACCAGGCTAAGGAGTGGGTTACAAAGCAAGGTTATGACGGTGATAAGGTATTCAGTAATGATTACCCGCAAGAAGCAAGAGAGGTGTGCTTGCGTTTATGGCTCGAAGATTCAGGAATATCCAGCCGAAAACTTAATCAAGCGGAACTGAAACAAGCCGTTGAGAAAGTAAGCAGTGGAGGAGGACTTGTCCCACCAATCATGGGCAAGATGATGCTCCGTGATGGACGCAGCGGCGAAGAATTCGACCAGCCGGTTACGGTAGGCAACATCTACATGATGAAGTTAAATCATCTGGTCGAAGATAAGGTTCACGCCCGCTCCACCGGCCCCTACTCCCTGATTAGTCAGCAGCCACTAGGGGGTAAGGCTCAATTCGGAGGGCAGCGTTTTGGTGAAATGGAAGTGTGGACACTGGAAGCCTATGGGGCTGCTCACAACCTGCAAGAAATTCTAACTATTAAATCTGATGATGTAGCCGGCCGAGCTAAAACTTATGAAGCTATAGTAAAGAACGAGGATATTCTCCAATCCGGAGTGCCAGAATCATTCAAAGTTTTGGTTAAAGAGCTGCAAAGTTTAGGACTAGCTATTGAGGTAATAAACGATGATATTAAGGAAATTTCCGAAATAGATACAGAAATTAATGTTGTTGAAAATCTGATTCAGAGTGAGGTAAAAGAAGACAATGCTTGAAGTTAACGATTTTGACGCCGTTCGTATTTCTCTGGCTTCGCCAGAGCAGATCAGAAGCTGGTCTTATGGTGAAGTAACCAAACCAGAAACCATTAACTACCGTACTCTGAAACCAGAACGGAATGGACTTTTTTGCGAAAGAATCTTTGGTCCAACTAAAGACTTCGAATGTGCTTGTGGTAAGTATAAAAGAATAAGATATAAAGGGGTTATTTGTGATAAGTGTGGTGTTGAGGTAGCCCGTGCTAAAGTACGCCGTGAAAGAATGGGGCATATTGAACTAGCAAGCCCGGTAAGTCATATATGGTTTGCCAAAGGAATACCCAGCCGAATAGGACTACTGCTTGATTTATCATCACGGAATCTAGAACGTGTTCTATATTTCTCCCACTATATCATCAGCTCTATTGATGAAGAAGCACGCCAGGAAATAATTAAACAACTTGAAGAAAAATACGTACAGAAAAGAGATGAGCAGCAAAGTATTATTGAGGCTAAAATTACCGAGATAGAACAGGAACAGGCAACAGTAGAAGAGGTAAATAAGCTTCGGTACAACTTAACCGAAGAAAAGACACAAATTGAAGAAAAGCTTATTGTTGATGTGGAATATCTAAAAGACCTCAGGAAATGTACGCTGCTTACTGAGGATCAGTATCATGATCTAAAACATAAGTATGGTTCAATTTTCAAAATCGGAATAGGGGCCGAAGCAATTCTCAAGTTACTTAAGGATATAAACCTTGATGAGTTACGTAATGAACTACTCATTGAAATGCGTTCCACGTCAGGTCAACGGCGTAAGAAAGCAAGCAAGCGACTGCAATTAGTAGAAGCTTTTCATCGAAGCGGAAATAAACCAGATTGGATGATTTTAACTGTCTTACCTGTCTTACCTCCTGATCTTAGGCCTATGGTTCAATTAGACGGAGGCCGCTTCGCTACCAGTGACTTTAATGACCTGTATCGCCGCGTCATTAACCGTAATAATCGTTTACGCCACTTGCTGGAGATAGAGGCACCAGAAATTATTATCAGCAATGAGAAGCGAATGCTGCAAGAATCAGTCGACTCACTTATTGATAACGGTAGAAGTGGCCGAGCAGTCTCTGTCAGCAGAAATCATAAATTAAAGTCGCTCTCAGAAATGCTGCGGGGCAAACAAGGACGCTTTCGTCAGAATCTATTAGGTAAACGAGTTGATTATAGCGGACGCTCAGTTATCGTCGTCGGGCCAGACCTTAAACTTAACCAGTGTGGACTACCCAGAAGAATGGCCTTAGAGTTATTCAAGCCCTTTATTATGCGACGACTGATAAATGAAGGACTTGCCCACAATATTAAGAGTGCCCGAAGGTTAGTAGAAAGAGCTAAGCCAGAAGTATATGACATACTGGAAGATATTATTAAGGAGAGACCAGTATTACTTAACCGAGCTCCTACCCTACATCGACTCAGCATACAAGCCTTCGAACCAATACTTATTAATGGCAGTGCTATACAACTCCATCCTTTGGTATGCTCCGCTTTCAATGCTGACTTTGACGGTGACCAGATGGCAGTTCACGTCCCTCTGACCAAAGCCGCAGTTAAGGAAGCTAAAGAACTAATGCTGAGCACCCACAATATGCTTCTACCAAGCAGCGGAGAGCCAGTAGTAGCCCCTACTCTAGATATGGTTTTTGGCTGTTACTACCTGACCACTATCAGGCCAGGACTTAAAGGAGAGAATACAATTTTCGGTAGTTTCGAAGAAGCAAGAGTTGCTTATGGCCTTGGTGTAATTAACCTGAGAGCTGAGATAGAAGTCAGGGACCAGCAAAGAGGCGGACAAAGGATTAAAACCAGCATAGGACGTATTATATTTAATGAAGTTTTACCGCCACAATTAGATTTCTATAATAAGGCAATTGATAAATCAAGTTTAAAACAAATAGTAACTGACTGCTATAGCCTGTTAAGTCTGGATAATGAAGATATAGCAGCGGTACTGGATAAGCTTAAAGACTTAGGCTTTCGTTATGCTACCAAATCAGGAATCAGTATTGGTATGAATGATATAATGGTTCCTGAAGGTAAACCAAAATTCATTAAAGAAGCTGAGGACAAAAGTGCGACTATTGAATCACAGTATAATCATGGTTTAGTTACTGAAGACGAAAGATACAATGGTGTTGTGGAAGCATGGATGGAAGCGACTGACAAGATTACCGAAAATATCTCTGAAACCCTTGATCGATACGGCAGTATTTATATGATGACAACGTCAGGGGCAAAGGGTAATATTTCCCAGATCAGGCAAATGGCGGGTCTGCGTGGTTTAATGACTGACCCTTCCGGAAAGATAATTGAATTTCCGATAAAATCAAGCCTGCGCGAAGGTCTCAGTGTATTGGAATACTTTATCTCTACTCACGGTGCTCGTAAGGGATTAGCTGACACTGCTCTGAGAACCTCTGATAGCGGCTACCTTACCCGGCGCCTCATTGATGTAGCGCAGGATATTATCATCCTGCAAGAAGATTGTGGCACTACAGACGGCATATGGATATCTGAAACCCAAGAAAAAGGTATCCTGCCACCTCTTATTGAGCGGATAATCGGCCGCTTTGCTGCCAGCAAATTAATTAATCCAGATACTGGTGAAATCATTATTGACCGCAATGAAGAAATTAACGATCAGAAAGCACGTGACATTGTAAACGCAGGGATAACCAAGGTTCATGTCAGATCTCCGCTTAGCTGCCAGTCAAGACAGGGTATTTGCCAGCTGTGTTATGGAAAAGATTTATCTCGCAGGGACATAGTGGAATATAACACAGCAGTAGGAGTAATTGCTGCCCAGAGTATTGGTGAACCGGGCACACAATTAACTCTACGAACATTCCATACCGGCGGCGTAGTAGGGCTTGACATCACCAGTGGTTTACCAAGGGTAGAAGAACTCTTTGAGGCAAGAATACCTAAAGGACAAGCCATCATATCAGAAATAGATGGAATAGCCGAAGTAATTGATAACGAAGATGAGAAGAAAGTTAAAATTACCAACACCGAAATATTCGAGGACGAATATCAACTACCTGCGGACTGGCAAGTAATGGTTGAAAACGAGCAATGGGTAGAAATAGGCACTCCTTTAGCTCGTCAGATTATTAACCCGGAAACTGACGAACAAACAACTGAGCTAACTGCAGAAAATCAATCTATTATAGCTCGTGTTGCTGGTAAGCTTGTTATTGAAGATAACCATTTAGTAATAAAATATGCGGAAACTGAAGAGCGAGAGTATCCCATCTTGGCTGCTATCCACATTCGTGTCCAAACAGGGGATATGGTAAAAGCAGGGCAACAACTTACCGATGGCTCTGTCAACCCACAGGATATATTAACTGTTTTGGGCAGAGAGGCAGCACAGCAATATCTTGTTGATGAAGTACAAAAAGTATACCGCTCCCAAGGAGTAAATATTAACGATAAGCATATTGAAGTTATTGCACACCAAATGCTAGCCAAAGTTCGTATTGATTCCTCAGGTGACACCAAACTGGTGCCCGGCGAGTTGATAGATAGATTCCATTATGAGGATGTTAATGCCAAAATATTAGCGGAAGGGGGCGAGCCGGCTACCGCCCATACTATACTAATGGGTATTACCAGGGCTTCGCTGAGCACTAACAGCTGGTTGGCAGCAGCCTCTTTCCAAGAAACTACCAAGGTACTTACAAATGCTGCAATTTTAGGCAAGGTAGACAGGCTAATTGGTCTAAATGAAAATGTAATTATTGGTAAAATGATTCCATCTAATAACCCACCCTCCAAGGAGGAACCAGAACTGGTAACCGCCGGAGAAGACAAGGATGAAATAACTCTCTAGGCTATTGGAATATTCAACTACTTTACAAATAAGAAGACGTCCCATCTTAAGATGGGACGTCTTAGTTTTTATTAATTTTTTACTTTTTAACTATTTATTATACTTACATTAAATATTTGAATATTTCCTTGATTTTACTGAATTCCGCTTCTATACTTTTAGAGAGACATAGCCCAGTAAAAATAAAATTATTTATCCTTATTTTACCAAGCAAAAATTATAACAAAAAACCAAGGAGTGAAGTTAAAATAGAACGTATTACATCAGGCAAACCGAATATTGAAGATACACCACTTGAAACTAATCTCAGACCGCGGCACTTTAATGAATTCATTGGACAAACAAACATTAGAGATAACTTAAATATTGCAATCACTGCTGCCAAAGGAAGAACCGAAGCACTGGACCATATACTTCTTTATGGGCCACCCGGTCTAGGCAAGACCACATTAGCTCATATCATAGCTGCTGAGATGGGAGTTAATATCAGAGTTACTTCCGGCCCAGCAATAGAACGTACCGGAGACCTGGCAGCTATTTTAACTAATCTAAAGAGTCACGACATACTTTTCATCGATGAAATCCACCGGCTTAATCGAATGATAGAAGAAGTATTATACCCAGCTATGGAAGATTTTGCGTTAGACCTTATTATTGGCAAAGGGCCTGGCGCTAAAAACTTAAGGTTAAACCTCCCTGCCTTCACTCTGATTGGCGCCACTACCCGTTTTGCTCTACTTAGCCCACCCCTCCGAGACCGTTTTGGTGCTGTTTATCGCCTTGATTTCTACGACCACAAATCTTTAGAAACAATCATTAAACGATCAGCCCGCATTCTCCAGCTAAAAACCGAAGCAGGAGGACTGGAGGAGATAGCTCGGCGAGCTAGAGGCACACCACGCATAGCTAACCGTTTGCTCAAGAGAGTTAGAGATTATGCTCAAGTAATGGCAAATGGAGTAGCCACACAATCGATAGTAACTAAAGCACTTTCTAAACTGAAAGTTGACCGTATTGGACTGGATGAGATAGATCACAAGGTACTACATACCATTATCGACAAGTTCAACGGTGGTCCGGTAGGCTTAGATACTATTGCTGCCTCAATCAGCGAGGAAGCAGACACTATTATGGATGTCTATGAGCCTTACCTCCTGCAACTAGGCTTCCTAGAGAGAACCCCTCGCGGAAGATTGGCTACTCAACGAGCCTACCAGCACCTAGGATTACCTTACAATAAAGAGAAACCCCCACAACCAACTTTATGGCAAACTGATAAATAACACATATTATCAGTATAATTTCATATTGTTATCATACCATAAATTTCTTTTGCTCCTTCACCAATAAATTGAGAACTGAGAATGGTATTTAATGAAAAATAATTTAAACCTCATACCTGTTTTTATTAATAATTACTATTGACTATAATAAAATAAATGGTATATATTTGTTTTTCCATTCATAAAACATGAACTATAAAGCAAAAATAAAAGCTGAAGTTTCTGGAGTGTGGTGGAATGGTTAAATTTAACAAAATAAATACTATTGGCAAGCTTAGAGCATCAGGTTACCAATCTTCGCCGATTAAGGAGGAAATGAGATGCAACCTGATAACTATGATAAAAGAAGGACAAACTATATTCCCCGGAATAATAGGCTACGATGATACGGTCATACCCAGCATTGAAAATGCCATAATATCAGGACAGGATATTATTTTTCTCGGCGAACGCGGACAGGCTAAGTCGCGCATTATGAGGTCACTAATCAACCTGCTTAACCAGGAATACCAGTAATTAATGGATGCGAAATCAATGATAACCCATATAATCCAATTTGCAAACAATGTCGGGACAAGCTGTCCGAGCAAGGAGATGCTACCAAAATTGTCTGGTTACCGCGACAAGAACGATACGGAGAAAAACTGGCAACCCCGGATACTACCATTGCCGACCTGATTGGCGATATAGACCCAATTAAAATAGCAGAAGGCAGATATTTATCAGACGAGCTCACTATTCATTATGGTTTAGCACCTAGAACTAACCGGGGCATATTTTGTATAAACGAGTTACCGGATCTGGCGGAAAGACTGCAGGTTGGCCTCCTCAATTTAATGGAAGAGAGAGATATTCAAATTAGAGGATACCGAATCAGGCTTCCTATTGATATTTTTCTTGTCGCCAGCGCTAACCCGGAAGATTATACTAACCGGGGCAGAATCATTACCCCCCTTAAAGACAGATTTGGGGCTCAAGCCAAGACACACTACCCAACTAATATAGCAGATGAAATCTCTATCATGGAAACAGAGCGAAAATATTTTAACGAAGATGAATTTGAGAGCTATATACCACAGTACATGAAGGAAATTATCGCGGAAATAACATATTTAGCCAGGAAAAGTACCGAAATTAATCAGAGCTCAGGCGTAAGTGTCAGGGTATCTATTGCTAATTACGAAACTATACTCAGCAACGCTATTAGACGAACGGTTACCATAGGTGAAAATTTATCGGTACCCCGCATCAGTGATCTACCATATATCCATTCATCTACAAGCAGCAAAATAGAATTAGAAGGTTTTGAGAATACTAAAGAAAGTAAAGTGATTAATGACTTAATCAAGAAAGCCGTACTTAATATCTTTAATCATTACTATCAGTTAGATAAATTACAGACAATAGTCACACAATTTAATGAGGGTCTAAGCGTAGAAGTCTCAGATATGATGAGCTCCAAAGCTTACATTCAGAACACCAGAGACATAATAGATTTTAAATCAGCATTGAAGCAACTAAACCTGCCAGAAAACCCGGAGATTATAGCCTCAGCCGTGGAATTTATACTTGAAGGGCTTTATTTAAACCGCAGACTGAACAAAACAGAAAGAAAAGGTAAAGTGGTTTACGGATATCAATTATGAGCACATACCGCTATTCAAAATGGGATGAAACTCAAGATTTATCTGTCCTTAACTCAGATGATCTCATGGATGAGCTTGGGCACAACCTGATGTCTTATGGAGACCTATCCAAAGCTCTGCGTATGCTGCAATTCAGAGGCACCAGAGACAGCCAAGGTAAACAGCTGCCAAGTATACAGGAATTACTCCAGCGACTACAGCAAAGGAAGCAAAGCCAGCTTAATAAGTATGATCTTGGCTCAATAATGGATGAAATACGTAAAAAGTTAGCTAATATAATAAAGACAGAACGGCAAGGAATCCAAAGAAGATTGGATACAGCAAAACAGAAAACCGGAGAAGACACCGATGTATTAAGCCCGGAATTACAGCAAAAACTATTAAAAACTGTTAAGGATATGGCAGCACAAAATTTAGCAAAATTAGATGCCATACCTCCAGATACAGGTAGCCAGATAAAGGAATTAATAAATTATGATTTCATAGATGAGGAAGCTAGACGCCAATTTCAAGAACTTCTAGACATGTTGAAAAGACATGCCATGGCATCATATAACCGTGATCTGGTAGAAAAATTTAAAGACATGGATGCCAGCACTCTAGCTGATGTCAGGAATCTGGTTGAAGCTATTAATCAGCTTTTAGAACAAAAAATGCAAGGACAAGTGCCAGATTTCAAGAAATTCATGGAGCAATTTGGTAATTATTTTGGAGCAGAGCCACCACAAAACCTTGATGAATTAATAGATCGTTTACAAAACCAAATATCACAGGCACAATCTTTACTAAATAGTCTAAACCCCGAAGATAGAGAATCTTTGTACAGCACATTGCAATCAGTACTCGATAGAGCCACACAATTTGAACTGGCTAAATTAGCTGCTAATATAGAAGCTCTTCATCCAAGTGATAATTTACAAAAGCAATACCCTTTCTCTGGAGATGAATCCATCTCACACACTGAAGCTCTCAAGTTAATGGAAATGATGCAAAAAATAGATAAGCTGGAAACCCAGCTTAAGGGCTCTCAGTATAACCGTTCCTTAGACACCATTGATGATAAGCTTCTGAAGGAACTAATGGGAGATGAAGCAGCCGATCAACTGGAGAAACTACGCAGCATAACTAAAATTCTGGAGAAAACCGGGTACATTCGTTTAAAGAATGGCAAGTACGAGTTAACCCCCCGCGGAATGAGGAAAATAGGACAGAAAGCTCTGCAAGATATATTTGCTAAACTCAGGAAAGACCGCTCTGGAGGCCATAATATCAGCATGAAAGGCCTCAGCGCAGAGAGATTGGATGATACCAAAAAATATGAGTTCGGCGATGATTTGCAGATTCACTTGGGGAAAACTATTATGAACTCCCTTTACCGCCGACCACAAAAGCCACCTGTAAAACTTAACACTGATGATTTCGAAGTTTTTCAAACAGAAGAATTAACACGCTCATCAACCGTTCTGGTACTGGATTTAAGCTTATCCATGCCAATGCGTGGTAATTTTCAGGCAGCCAAGCAGGTTACTCTTGCACTTGACGAACTCATCAGAAACCAATATCCCCAGGACAGTTTGCATATAGTAGGTTTCTCAAGCTATGCTCGGCGTATTAAAAAAGGAGATATTTCATCTATAACCTGGGACGAGTTTGATCCTTATACCAATATGCAACATGGCCTCTACCTGGCTAGAAAAATATTAGCTAAAGAGAGATGTACTAATAAACAAATAATACTGATTTCAGATGGGGAACCTACAGCCCACTTCGAGGACGGCAATATTTATTTCCATTATCCTCCCAGTATGCAAACCCTACGCTTAACACTCAGGGAAGTGAGAAACTGCACACAAAAAGGCATAATTATAAACACTTTCATGCTTGATAAAGATCAGTCTCTTAATGCTTTCATTACTTATATAACACGAATAAATAAAGGGCGGGTATTTTTTACTAATGCCGAGAGTCTGGGGAGATATCTAATGATAGATTATATATCAAGTAAAAGAAGGGGAAAATATTTAGGAGAAATATTTTCCCCTTCTTATTAAATCCGTACGGTAAATCATTGAGCGCATTTATTCTGCAGAAGTAAGCTTTACCAACTTGTTCAGTACTATCCTCAAAGCATCCAGTTCCTCTCCATAACCTGTCCAATCACCCTCTTTAAGGTACTGTTGAGCTTTATCATAGTGCTGCTGAGCCTCATTAATCAGCTCAGTTATGTTACTAGCCAACGGTTGCTCTGTTCCCGGTGAAACTGGTGGACTAACCACAGATTCAGGCGGTAGTACTTCATCTCCAAAAATAGCAGTCAGACTTTCACCTAATGTACGCTCCATGACTGTTTGCTCGCCGGCAACTACGATAACCCGCTTCAACTCAGGAAGACCGCCGGTTTCGGCTTCAAGAAAGACTGGCTCCACATATAATACCGATTTGCCAAGAGGAATTAGCAGCATGTTACCGCGAATAACCTTGGAACCGCCACGACTCCATAAGGCTAACTGTTCGGTAATGATAGTATCCTGCCCGATTCTGTTCTCTATCTGACTGGGTCCATAAACAAGCTTATCTTTAGGAAAATAATATGCAAGCAGTTTACCATAATTTTCACCATCGCATCGGGCGGCCAGCCAGCCAATGGTATTATTCTTATTTACCGGAGTAAATGGTAACATTAACAGGAACTCTTCCTTTTCTTCATCAGGTAAACGCATAATGATA
>JAQTVP010000233.1 GCA_028707015.1 Dehalococcoidales bacterium
ATCCTCAGCTATTTCTGCGTAATAATGTCTATAGTCTGCATATGGTTCGCCATTCGTTTTCATCGAATACCCTACGCGGCGTTTTAAAGCAGGGTAAAATATTACATCATCCATAGACTTAAATTATTAAGACACTTACTCACTTTCAAATTCAGCAATCTTTGCTAGTTGTTCCTGTATTCTATTTTTTAGTTCTGAAGAAATACCTAATTCATCAGATAAAATACTTTTTGCACGAATATATTGAAGTTCTTTAAATTCCTGAATTTCTTCTTGAGATATTGTCGAATTAAGTGATTTCATAAGTAAATCATTAAATCTCTTTTCTCGCTCATCTAAATAATCATTGTAAAAAGATACATTACGACGCATTCTAGCTCTAATAGTGGTAAAATTTGATTGGAGTTCCTCTTTATCGATGATGTATTCAACACTCCATTCTCCAGGCCCAAGATCACTTCTGTCTTCGGAAAAATTAGTTAGAATGTATATGGGCATTTTGGTATTCAAGGCACGGAAATATACGGCTAATTCAATCCCCAGATACTGAGCAATACCAGTATTTTTAAGTTTCTCATCATTGACGATAGAACAAGTATTTGGGTCATCAATAACGAACTTCATCTCATTCTTAGTAGGCTTAGGTTCAATTTCATGTACTTGGCCTTCTGTTTCGAAAACTTTTGATAATAGACCACCGTAAGTTTTCAATTCGTCAGCATTCTCATCAATTAACCAAATCTTAGCTTCTCTGTTCATTTCATAACTCTATTTTTTAAGAGGAACGGTGATAATAAACTCAGCTCCACTTAATCGTCCAGGTGATATAACTGAGATATTTCCATTCGCATGATCTTCAACAAACGTTTTTACAATAGATAATCCCATACCTGTTCCAATTAACTGACCTTTACTACTCCTTTTTGTAGAAAACGTTGGGGAAAATATCATATCCTCCGTACCCTTTTCGATTCCCCTACCACTATCTGCAAAACTAATCCTAATACTATCATCATTACTATCCATTATCAGTGAAATCTCACGTTCGGCTGCGGGGGTATCTTCCAGTGCCCAAACATGACCTGCCCCCAATAACGGTACCACCTGTCAGGTCAAAGCTTCACTCATTATTACCTTTGGAGCAGGAGGGCGGTAACCGAGTGAACTATGAGGTCGGATGTGATTATACTCCTGCCTCCACTGTGCAATCAAGACTTTGGCTTCTTTCAGCGTTGTAAATATCTCCATGTTCAAGAGTTCATCCCTGAGTTTACCATTGAACGATTCGATATACCCGTTCTCCCAGGGACTGCCAGGTTCAATATACAGCGTCTTCACGCCGATTCTGCTTAACCACTTTCTTATTGCCTTAGCCGTAAATTCAGGCCCATTGTCAGCCCTGATATGTTCAGGTATCCCCCGCAGGATAAACAAGTCGAAAAGTTTGTCTATCACCTCCTGTGAGGTGACCCGTCTCTTTACCAGCAGCCCCAGACACTCCCGGGTATATTCGTCGATGATAGTTAGTATCTTTAAGGCTCTGCCATTGGCAGTCCTATCCATCACGAAATCATAGCTCCAGACATGGTCCCGGTGCTCCGGTCTTAACCTGATACAAGATCCGTCATTCAGCCATAAACTGCTTCGTTTCGGTTGCTTCTTCGGTACCCTCAAGCCTTCTTTTCTCCAGATCCTCTCTACTCTTTTATGGTTCACCCTCCACCCATACTCATTGTTTAAAAGGGCAGTAATCCTTCTATATCCATACCTGCCATACTTTGTCGCCAGGGTAATAATGTCACCGGTCAACTGCTCCTCATCCGATGGCGGCAGTATAATACGACGCTGGGTAGCCCTGTTTTGCTTAAGTACCTTGCACGCCCGTCTTTCCGATACGCCATGCTTATCCCGTACTTTGACTATCATCTTATGTCTGCGGGACGGGCTTAGAAGTTTCCCTCCACGGCTTCTTTCAGTATCGCGTTATCCAGGGATAAATCGGCTACCAGTTTCTTTAACCTGGCGTTTTCCTTCTCCAGGTTTTTTAGCTTCTTTGCTTGCTCTACCCTTAATCCACCATACTCTTTACGCCATCGGTAATAAGTGTGGCTGCTGACTCCGATGGCCTTGCTGACTGTAGCGATGGTAGTTCCCCGCTGCAGTTGTAGTTCCGCCTCGCGGAGCTTGTTAATGATCTGTTCCGGAGTATATCCTTTTTTGGCCATTTGTTCCCCCTTCTATGAGATTATATCTGGTATCGTCTAAGGGGGGCACGTCATAGACAATAATGTTTCTAAAGTTGAATAGCATTTTATCTCGCTCGTTGTCCTCAATTTTCAAACTTTCTCTTGTTACCTGATTCAATGTGACGGGCTGAGAATCCGTCACACTATTTACGCACGAATCCGCTTGTTTAGGTTATCAATCGGACTAGCTTTGACGTGAGCTTGATAAGCATCATCAAACCCAAGACTCTGACAATAGCGCTTAGTCATTTCCAGAGAGCTATGTCCCAATAGATATTGACACTCAAAAGGACTCCCACCATTCTTTAGAAACAAGGTAGCTCCCGTATGTCGTAATAGGTGAGGGTGGATTTTGATTCCTACCTTATTACCTAAAGCTTTAAATATCCCAGCAATTCCCCTTTCACTAAGACTATTACCATATCTATCGCACCACAATGCATTTTTACCACCATTAAGTTTAGCTCTAGTTGCTAGATACTTCCAGAGTGCTT
>JAQTVP010000234.1 GCA_028707015.1 Dehalococcoidales bacterium
GGAAGCAGCCAGTCTGGTATACATTAATTTATGCTGGAATCCCATAGAACCACTGGTATCCAAACATAATATAATATCAGAATGTATTTTTCGCTGCTGTTTCATGAACACACGAAAATCACTTCTTCTGACATCAGTTAACTTCTTTTTCTGCTTAACAACCTCTTTAAGAGTATGCCGGACTGATATATCTCGGAAGACATCACCCGTACTGAATCTTCGCACTTCGTGCTTACGCTCATCAGTTTGTATTTTCCCCATGCTTACAGCTCCCTGGAATCCATTATTTCTCCGGGGTTGAGTCACTAAATATTCCAGTAATGTGTCCAAAGCTTCACTGGTTAGTACAAAACCACTACCTGCTTCTGGCTTCATGATGATTCCCTGTTTCTCCAAGTCGTCAATAAGCATCTTTAATCCATAATAATCCCTTTTCTGCGGATCCAGTTCTTTCCCTTCGCTATTTGCTTTTATATGGTAATAAACATGCATGCGTTCAAAATTTAACTCGCTGCTCCATTGTTTATCCTGAGCATCCATCAGTTCCATTATGGTATCAGCCAATTCTTTAGCTGACATTTCCAGCCTTGGTTTTGAGGTAGCTCCCAGCATTGATGACAGACGATTCTTTTCCCTCTCAAAATCCGCCGGGCTTATTTCACCAGCTTCTAACTTCCTTTCCAGATCACGCATTAGATATTCCAAGCCTTTCTGCGTAAAAGAAAACTGATCGCGTTCCCCTCTCTTTAAAAGTTTATTGTCCTCCAAGTATTTTAATATCTCCTGGTTCTTATGTTGATCTGTTATTATGGCAGGCATTTGCTTTTGAGATAATTCTTGATTCTGTTCCTCAGGAAGAGATTTCAAGCTTTTAATCAAATCCTCAACTGACAAGCCATCCAAATTTAAAGTTAGCAGTGCTTCCTCTATTGTCCTTGAGAAACTAATGCCGTACAGAACTTCCTTAACAATATCGTTTATGACAGTTATCTCATCACAGCCATGTTTTACACCTATTCGAGGAGGTAACGTTATCAATGCTGCTTTACGTATATTATCCCTGGTTAAACCACCCTGTATTTCAGCAAAACCATAGGCTACTTCCTTACAAGCAAGCGTCCCTCTAACGCTGGCACCACGGGAAATATCAGCATGGAACCGTGTACGATTGACAATTTCAGATATAAATCTATCTACTTCGGAATCCGCCAATATTTCACTGTTCTTAACCTTAACCAGCTTGTCAAATGCCTCTTGGAAAAGCTTTTGTGTTAGAGTAATCTCCGGTACTGATTTTTTATATTGTTCATTTAGTTCATCAGAATTATAAGCAGTCATTATCATAGACGTGGCATACCGTTTCGGCAGTGTGTAAACCTCTTCCAGAATCCCTTTTCCCAGAAGACCCAAGGTATATTCCACATCCTGATAGTGTTTAATATCCACTAAAGCCAGAATATGATTTTTTTTATTATTAGTTTGAGGATGTGTCGCTAATTCCATAATTCTACTGGCAACATAGCATGACTCATCAACCACTTTCTCCCTCATCTTAGTATCCATGCTCTTCATCAAATTATGACAAATATCATTAGTTATTTCTAAACCTTCCCCAAGCGTAGTCACATTACTTACGCTTTCGTCAAAGATCCGATAAGCTGCCAGTAAACTTGAGTTAGACATTTCCTGATCAATACTATTTCCGCTTAAAGAACCCGGCTGAGAACCTACTAATGATCGTTTTGGTTTCCCCTGTGCCCCCACCGGTAACAGCGGAATTTTCATAAGCCCGCTTTTTATGATTGCTATCTCATTAATGTTACCAGGAATAAAGTTCTCACTGGAATAGAATTGCCTGCTATCTTTAGTTAGTATCTCACCATTAATTGGCAGTCCTACTGCACAGGCTATACTGAAGGCATAAAGTACATTGGCACTTAGTTCTATGGGGCCAGTATCGATGGCAATAATATCGGGCTGAATTTCATCGATAATATTAGCCAGGTAGGTACCTGTATTCCGTCCTTGTGGAGCAAATCCAACGAGAGTAACATCAATTTTACCCCCGACTAACTGATGTGGTTCTCTCCCTTCTGTCCAAGCTGCCACCAAAGCTTCAAGGCCTTTATTGCCATTTTTAAATAGTTTCACAATTTCCGGTAAATCAATTGGTACATTAAATGAGGAGATGTTCCTTATTGGAGAATTAACAAATAAACGATGCCAACCTTCAGCGAAAGCTGATACATTACCGCCACCCGCTACCGCTCTTTTAATATCACTTAACTTAATACCCACGTTTATTTATTTGTCTCCCGCTCTAATACTATAAAATTTTTAATAATCTTAATTTTTCAGCAGCAGCTATAATATTAAAATATTTCCTGAATTTCTATCACATATACATGTCTTTTTTGGGATGTGGGAATTATCCAAACAATTCTTGTTTATCCAAAAATAAACATATGCTAGAGATATTATCTTTTTACTCATTACGCTGAAAGGCATAACCTTAACAGCATAAACTGCCAACATATTATAGCAATATTGGGTAAATATAAGCAAACCCGACAGCTAATTAACTATGGGTAATAGATACAATTTAATGTAAATAAAACCAGGAAGTTTTCACCACTGATTGTAATGTACCAGATCACTGCTATAACGCTCTTGCCGCGCTCTTTGTTCCGCCGGGTAACCAATAGATATCAAGGCAATAGGCAAAATGTGTTCAGG
>JAQTVP010000038.1 GCA_028707015.1 Dehalococcoidales bacterium
ATGCAAGCATTAGATATTTCACAGCCAAGAGCTTCACGGAATCTATCCGCACTTCACAAGGCCGGTTTTTTAAAACTAAGAAAAGATGGGCTTTGGTCACTTTACTCTATTGATAAGGATAATATGCGGGAATATCTAGTTGATTTGGTGCAGGCAGTAAGTAAGGGACTGGAAGGAAACGAGAAGATTGAGAAAGATAGAGTGCGTCTGCAAAAAGCTGAGCGGGTGGGCCCGAATTGTGCTAGAGTGATGCGTGGAAATAAAAAATAAGATTAATATTTTGAGGTAAGATAAATGAAAAAATTAGTCCAGTCAGCACTTGAAAATCCCAAAATAACAATAGTTGAAGGTGGGGGGTGTCCCTGCATGGCCGGTATGATACAGGCTGTTGTTGAACTGTCGGCCGATATAACTAATGCAATGCCGCGAATTAGCCAACTAATTGAAGGTTGTGTTTATAATCCGGAAATTAATATTATGGGCTTTCGTGCAAAAGGTATGGGTGTTGTTGTTGAAGCAAATAAAATAACCATTAATATGGCAAAGGATGTGGCTACTGCTAAAGATGTTATTGACTGGATAAAGAGCGTCAATAATGGTAATGAAATGCTTTAAAAAAGGTAGTAGACAAAAACGGGGTGATCTGTATGTTGATTAATGGTTATAAACTTGAAATTACGTGGGAAGCAGGTTGCTGCACAAATTGGCAAAGTGCCACTCTTAGATTATCTGAAGATATTGGTCAAGCTTTACCTCACTTGACTTCCATAATTGAGAATATTAAATACGATCCGGATTTGAATAGTCTGTACCTAGTTAAGGACGGCAGTAAACATATATACATTTATCCCGAGAGGATTTATATCTCATACATTAAAAACAAGGAAGAAGCGCAGGTGGTGGCTGAATGGACAAAAGATATTTTTAATGAAGCGTACCCTAAATTAGCCGAGATTACAGGTAGTAAAAAAAGCTGAATGAAATGGAATTTTCAACTGGTATTCTGAGCTGCTTATACTAAGTTTAGAGTTTGTTTAATGAAAGCACGAATAATATATAACACAAAATATTTATTATTATGTATTGTGTTATTAATATGTCTGCTAGGAATAATGGGGTGCAATAATACTGCATCTTCCGATAATGCTTCAACAATACTGGAACGAGCTTTAGCCAGCGGTCATCCGACAATAGCCGAATTTGGACGTGGAGTTTGTATCCCCTGCAAAACTATGAAACCTATCTTAGAAGATATTGCCGTAGAGTATAAAGGCGAACTGAATGTGGTAATTGTGGAAGTGGATGATAATATTGATTTAACCAGAAAGTTTGGTATTATGACGATACCTACCCAGATTTTCTTTGGCTCTAATGGTACAGAAGTATTTAGACATGTTGGCTTTTACCCGCAAGAAAATATTATTACACAATTAGGGGTAATGGGAATTGACTGATGGATGGCTTGCTTGGCAATGTTGTTGATATTATTAATAGTCAAAGTTGGCTAGCTTTTCCTGCCAGTTTCTTGGGGGGTATTGTTTCAAGCGCCAGCCCGTGTGTTCTAGCAATGATACCGCTTGTTATTGGTTATGTTGGCGGTTACTCCGAAGGCTCCCGTAAGAAAGCAATTCAATATTCGCTGGTGTTTACGTTGGGATTGACCATTACTTTTACTGCTCTGGGAGTAATTGCTGGTGCTATGGGCAGGCTTTTTGGGGATGTGGGCAGTTTCTGGAATTATTTTTTACCATCACTGGTTATTTTACTTGGATTACAGCTGGTAGGAGTTTTCCGGTTTATCAAGTTGAATATCAATGTTTCACAGCGGTTTTTGCCCAAGAGGAAGGCTTTATTCGGAGCTTTGTTGATGGGCCTGTTGTTTGGTATAATTGCTTCTCCTTGTGCCACACCCGTAATGGCTGTCATACTCACCTTTGCTGCGGCAAAGAAAGAGATAGTATACAGTGGCGGACTGCTCCTTGCTTATGCATTGGGGCACTGGGTATTGGTGCTTGGTGCTGGAATCTCAGTTGGATTTGCGCAGCGAGTACTGGAATCTAAAGGGCTCAGTAACTTTTCCTCATACGCAAGGAGGGTGGGCGGAGTAATTTTAATTGGTGTTGGAATATATTTCTTCACTTATCTATTTTAGGTTTAAATACTTTGTGGTAAATTGATAAATCTATTACTTCTTTGTTAAAAGAATTACCAGCGAAGAGTCGTAATACGCTGTTAATAAGAAAAATAATCAGGGAAAAGATACTCGGGATGATTCAAAAATCCACCTATAATTTGATTAGCCAGATGCATTAAGGTAGAGTCAGATTTCACCTAGATGCCGTAAATCCAATTGCAGTAATCCCAAAAAACTATAAAATGTAAGCCAATGTGTAGATAATTGCAAGAGGTGGGAGGAAAGAAATATGCCTGAAAAAGAACGGAAGCTTGGAATCTGGGGGAAATACCTTACTTTGTGGGTAGCTCTGTGTATTGGTGCCGGAATTGGACTGGGAAGGCTGTTTCCTGAACTTTCTGATCTTCTGGCAAAGCTGGAGGTTGCCAATATATCTATACCTATCGCCATCCTGCTTTTTGCTATGATTTATCCGATTATGGTTCAGATAAGCTGGGAGGAGATAAAAAAAGCACTCAAATCGCCGAAACCTATCGGCCTTACTTTATTTGCTAACTGGGCGGTTAAACCCTTTACCATGGCGTTATTCGCCTGGCTGTTTCTGGGTGTTATCTTTAAGGATTTTTTAAATCCAGAGCAAATTGAGCAATATCGTGCAGGGACAATTCTTCTTGGCGTTGCACCTTGTACGGCTATGGTACTGGTTTGGAGCTACCTGGCTAAAGGTAATATGGGGCATACTCTAGTGATGACCGCCATTAACTCCCTGAGCATGGTAGTGTTCTATGCGCCTCTAGCCGTATTACTGTTGGGAATTTCCGGAATCAGTGTACCCTGGGATACCATAATTCTTTCTGTTGCCATATATATTATTACCCCACTTATCGCCGGTTATTTCACCCGTAAGTGGACAATACAGAAAAAGGGGATTGACTGGTTTGAAAGTAAGCTGGAACCTTCTTTAGGAAAGGTATCAGTTGTTGCCTTATTAATCACATTGATAGTTCTGTTTACATACCAGGGGCACATTATTGTTGAGCTCCCGGCTATTATCGGGATGATAACCGTGGCTATTATGGTTAATATCCTGACAGTTTTTGGTATTACCTACTTTACCGCTCGGATTATGAAACTCAGCTATGCGGATGCTATACCGGCGGCTATAATCGCCGGCAGTAATCATTTTGAAGTAGCCATAGCCGTTGCCACAACTCTTTTTGGAGTAGCATCAGGCGCAGCTTTAGCTACAGTGGTGGGAGTCCTTACTGAGGTTCCAATAATGCTCTTGCTGGTATGGATCTCACTACTTGTCCAGAAGACTTTTCCAAAGTAAGCAATGAGTTTAGTTTGAAGATTAGTATAAAAAAATTCCGTGATTATATTAAGCGTTTATTGCGGAATTTAAACTAAAAAATGGAGCCAGCGAAGAGAGTCGAACTCTTGACCTGCGGTTTACGAAACCGCTGCTCTACCATCTGAGCTACGCTGGCTTGCCAAGTAATCTGCATGTTTTTGATGTTCGTTTGATGCTCAAGCTACACCTGCATCCTACTTATTATATGCGAAGAAGTTACTCGTGGTAAAGAAGTGACAGAGATTGGGCTCGACCCCGCGATAAACAGCCTCGATATCTTGTTCTACGGCTACGGCTTAATTGACCAGATGTAATCAAAAGATAATAATTGTAATCAGATAGGGGGTAAACTGATAGGGAGTTTAATATGGACAAATTACACCGTGTTAGTAAATACTTCTTTCCTTTGGCAATTCGTAGCTTGATAGTCAGCTTATTATTACTAGGCTGTGGTGGGGGGAGCAGTGGTAGAGGAAGAGGAAACAGGCTTCTCCTCAGGTAATATTACAGATGGGAATATTGAAAGTGGTGATAGTAAATTACTGGATTTAGAAGTAAAAATAATAAAGAATATTGAATTCTCAAGCTATGATATTAACGATAAGAAAGAAAAACTATTACTTGACCTGTATCTACCAGAAGAAGGCTTCCCTAGATCTTCTCCCTTAATAATATACATACATGGCTGTGGTTAGTGGAAGGTGATAAAGAAAGCTGCCTGGGAGAGGAAGTCGCAGTATTGGTTTATGCTGTGGTAAGCATAAACTATAGGTTTAGCGATGAAGCTATAGTTACAGCCCAGATATATGATGCAAAAGAAGCGGTCAGGTGGTTGAGGCAGAATGCATCCTTATATAATATTGACTCGGATCGTTTTGGTGTGTGGGGGGACTCTTCAGACGGACAGCTGAGTGCACTTCTTGGAACATCAGCAGGAGTTTTGAAGGTATAGAAGATAGCTATGATGTCTCAAGTAGAGTTTAGGCTGTATGTGACTTCTATGGGACAACTTATGTTACACAAGTTGATTTAGCAGTTGAAGAATATATCAGCGAATCTGTTTTTGAAAAATATGGAGACAGACCATGGTTTGGATATACATTCTGTACAACCAAACTAATTGGTGGTCCTGTTGCTAAGAATTTGGAGCTTGCAAATCTTGTAAACCCAATAAGCTATATAGATAGTTCAGACCCACCCTTTTTAATATACCACGGAGAGCTTGATGATTCAGTGCTTATTTCTCAGAGTGAACTGCTGGCAGAAAAATTAGAAGAAAATAAAGTTAGTGTAACCTTTATTAAAAATCCTGATAGTGGTCACAGTACTAAAGGGCCTGAGAGTGAACTTTTTGATCCGGCACTTATTGAAATGGGAATGGACTTCTTTGATTCTGTTTTTAAATAAGTAGATAAATAGTGGCAGCGGGTGGATTCGAACGGCCGTAAGAGTAGGAATCAATCTTATTGTTCACCTCTCCTTTACCTGTCGGTATCATATTATTTAGTAACGCCATTATGTCTTCTTGCATACCATTGATAGTATATGTGCATGAGTGTCCATGGTAAAGGCTACACTAGCATTGTGTATCTCCTATACTATCCAATATAAAGGTAAGTATGATTTACATTATTATCCCTCCAATTATTGTTGTCGGTATTCTGGGGTGGATACTTCGGCCTCGGAAGAGCATGACTAAGCGTGGTAAGATTGCGGTACTGATTACAACAATATCACAGCTCTTTGTAGCAATAGTTACTGTTATCTTCCAGTTACTTCACAACGCAGCGGGAAGGACAGAGGTATCGGATATATCAAATATATGTTTCGAAGTTGGCGTCGGTCTAGTAGGAGGAGCTATTCTGGCAGTAGTTGGTTTCGCTATCAGGCGTAAATGGGAGATAGCGAAGGGCATAGGTTTCGGTATTTGTATTGCCATTATTGTACTTATCTTAGAATTGTATTTGTTAGAATGGTTAGGTGGAGTCTAGTAGGTACTGATTTTATTACCAGCCTCACTTTTACCTTCTGGTAACACATCATTTAGTAACGCCATCATGTCCTCTTGCATACCATCGGTATTATATGAGAATAGGTATTCACTATAAACGCCAATTAGATATGTTGCATCTACTTTACTATCTAAACTATCTAATATAGAGGTAAAGAAATGGTAATTGGCGGATTCGAACTTATTTTTCTTCCATTCGAGGTATGAGCAGATACAAGAGATTAGAGATAAGGTTAATAGTTTTGTATGATAAATAATAGGAATATAATACTTGACAAAAAGAATAGTATACTATACAATAAGGGTAAATAACTAAACAGAAGGTTGAAATGAGTGCCAGAACTAACAAGATATGTTCACTGGTCATAGGGTTAGCTTTAGCTGTATTTATGGCCTGGTCAATCATTATGGAAATGCCCATATTTATGCCTATCACTGGTTTTGTGGTTGCATTGCTGTTGATGAGGTTATGCCGTCGGTTTACCAAGGAGATTATGGCAGATGAACGAGTGCAGAAGATTAATGATAAGGCATCAGCGATAAGCTATCGTATCTCCAGCATATTGATGGCGATAATCGGTTTAATCTTTATTACGATGAGAAATACTTTTCCATCCGAATTTGAAATTGTCGGTTCGACTTTAGCGTATTCGGTTTGTGCCAGTATGTTGATACATCTTGCTTTCTACTATTACTATAAAAATAAACTATAGGCTGTATGTATTAAAGGAAATGCAAAATGAAGAATAAATTAAAAGTCTATAGAGCTATGCATGATTTGACCCAAGAATCTCTAGCAAAAAAACTTCATGTAACAAGATCTACCATCGTCTCAATTGAAACTGGTAAATATGATCCTTCAATCGGTCTGGCTTTTCGTATTGCCAAACTTTTTAATGTTAGGATTGAAGACGTATTCGAATATGAGGGTAGTCCCGGCGAATTCTATGGATTGCCACCAGATTTTTAGCCAAGTCTTAATACATAGTATATATTAACAGCTATCTAGGGTTATACTATAGTTCTCAACAAGAACTGGCTATAAACAAGATTCCGATGATGATTACTAATATTATTACTCTTTCCACAAACCGCCCGAGTCTTGCTAATAAAGCCCCGAAAAACCAGTTTATCTTAATATCTTTCTTACTTGTCTGCCTGTAAGTTTATTCTGGTATATTTTCTTAGCACTTGGTATAACCACAAGTGGGGCAGATAAAACAGCCCTCTTGGTAAACTAGCAAGTTCCCGCAGTCAGGGCATTGCCCAGCGAGGTTTTTAGCCATTCCATAGTCTTCTAATTTAGGTTTGCCATCATAACCAGTGGTATGTTTTTCCAGTACACTGGCAATTGCATCAGCGCAGGAAAGAATAGATTTTCCTTGTTCCCATGCAATTGATGGACAGCGGATACCCCGGAGTTGTCTCACTACTTTAGATACATCTATCCCAGCCCGTAATGCTAGGGAAATAAGGCGACAAGCGGCTTCAAGCTGTGCTGAGGCACACCCACCAGCTTTACCCAGAGTGGAGAAGACCTCGCAGATTCCCTGTTCATCAGAATTAACAGTTACATAGATATAACCACAACCGGTGGTTACTCTTTCGGTAATACCTGAAGTTATCTTTGCCCTCTTTCGAGGTGTAAGTATATCACCAAGTTTCTTTTCTGCTTGGCTGGTACTCATCGGTTGAGCATCACGGCTTCTATCTCGGTAAATAGTTATCCCCTTTAATCCCTCTTCATAAGCCATGGTATATACTTTGGCTATATCTTCTTTGGTAGCCTCGTGAGAGAAGTTAACCGTTTTAGATA
This sequence comes from Dehalococcoidales bacterium, assembly GCA_028707015.1. Taxonomy (GTDB): domain Bacteria; phylum Chloroflexota; class Dehalococcoidia; order Dehalococcoidales; family JAQTVP01; genus JAQTVP01. The sequence continues at coordinate 7,316 of JAQTVP010000038.1, forward strand.
CTGCATTATCAGTTGATTTCTGAAAGGCAGCTTGCATCTTTATATGCATTTCGGGACTTATTTCATGGGCAGTGACAAATAATCGTTTGATATTATCAGGGACAGTATCAAGGGAGTGAAGTTGAGTGCCGGTAGCCAGCTGATGCATGAGATCTTCAGAATAGAATCCCTGACTCTTAGCTGCTTCTTCAAAGTAGGGATTTACTTCTACTAATTGTGCCCCATCCAGGATATTTCTGATATAGCTCAAAGCGAAAAGAGGCTCAATGCCACTGGAACAGCCGGCTATTATACTCAGGGTGCCAGTCGGGGCAATGGTAGTGCATGATGCGTTTCTTGGCCTGAGTCCATCAGGAGTATCATATATACTGCCGCTAAAAGCAGGGAAAACTCCTCTCTCTTCTGCCAATTCTGCTGAGGATTTTTTAGCCTCTTCATCAATAAAATGCATAATATCGTATGCAATCTGTAATGCTTCATCTGAATCATAGGGAATGCCCATTTTAATCAGCATATCGGCAAGCCCCATCACTCCGAGCCCTATTTTTCTCGATGCTTTGGTCATTTCAGCTATTTCAGGTAGGGGGAATTTATTGACATCAATTACATTATCTAAAAACCTGACGGCAATTATAATGGTTTCAGCTAGTTTGGAATAATCAACCTCAACAGTATTATTTGTGGTTTTTAGCATTCTAGATAGATTTATAGAGCCCAGATTACATGATTCATAGGGCAGTAAAGGTTGTTCTCCACAGGGGTTGGTGCTTTCAATTTTGCCTAGATTGGGAGTTGGATTATCTTGATTAATCCGGTCAATGAAGATAATCCCCGGGTCGCCTGTTTTCCATGAGTGAGTAACTATATTATTAAATACTTCTTTAGCATTTAGCTTGCCCTCTGTTTTATTAGTATGTGGATTTAATAAACTGTAATCAGTGCCGGCTTTAACTGCCTCCATAAATTCATTGGTTACGGCTACTGAAAGATTAAAGTTAGTAAAAGCGGTGGGGTCATCTTTGGCTTCGATAAACTTCATAATATCGGGATGTTCAACGCTGAGGATAGCCATATTTGCTCCGCGCCGCATTCCTCCCTGTTTAATAACATCGGTAGCAGTGTCAAAAGCTCGCATAAATGATACGGGGCCGCTGGCTACACCACCCGTAGAGCCGACTCTGGCTTTTTCGGGTCTTATTCTGGAGAAAGAGAACCCGGTTCCGCCGCCACTCTTGTGGATGAGGGCAGTATACTTCACCGCGTTAAAGATGGATTCCATAGAATCTTCTACAGGCAGTACAAAGCAAGCTGATAGTTGCCCCAGTTCCTTCCCGGCATTCATTAGAGTAGGAGAATTGGGTAAAAACTCCAAGTTAGACATTACTTGATAGAACTTCTTTTCGATTGCTTTAGTATTCGCATGAGTATTGTAGATAAGCTCGGCAGAGGCAATAGCTTGTGCCACTCGTTGGAACATTTGCTCAGGCGTTTCAATAACTTGTCCTTGTTTGTCCTTTTTTAAATACCTTCTCTCCAGAACGTGAAGTGCATTCTGGTTAAGATTAATACCATGAGTAGGTTGGGGTTTTATTCTGGTTGGCATGAGTGTTTCCCCTTCTTCTTGTTTATCTGTTTTTTCATCAGCCAGGATTGCTTTAACCATAGTCTGGATTTCAAAATCAGTCGGCAGGCGTTTCTGCTGGCGATTTTTTGCTACCAGGTGCTCCATTCCGGGCAGTGTTTGCTGTTGCTCTAAACGTGTAATTACCTGATTGGTAAGCTGTTCTATTCTCTTTCGATCACGTATACCCATTGATTCAGCATCAGTAACGACTGCTTTGAGAATCTCAGTACGGTTAAGCGATTTTGTTTGATTATTTTGTGATTTGTCAGTAGGATTCATTTTTGACTCCTGGTTTTTAAGTATCATTTCCTAAACAGTTTTCGGTGTTTATCCTTCCCCGGATTTCTTAAAAAATTTACTTGGTATCTTTATTTTTTCAGCAGGTAGTAGTGGTAGCTGGCTAGTATGATGAATTTTCTTTGTTTGGTTTTTAACCAAGGTATCTACTTCTTGTTTAAGCGTAGTGATATCAGTAAATTCCCGGTAGACACTAGCAAAGCGGATAAAGGCAATTTGATCCAAGTCTCTTAACTTTTCCATTACCATATCCCCAATAATAGTGGTATATATCTCTGGTTTACCTAAATGATAAAGTTCTGTTTCTATATCATCAGCAACTTTGTCAGCAATACCGATTGGTAATGGTCGTTTTTCACAGGCTTTGCGAATCCCGGTTAGTAACTTAGTTCTGTTAAATTCCTCGCGTCTCTCATCTTTTTTAATAACAAAAAGGCTGGCAAGTTGTATTCGTTCGTAAGTGGTAAAACGTGCACCACAACTAAGACACTGACGCCGTCGACGTATGCTGTCATTTACATCACGTGAGTCAATAACCTTGAAATCATGATAACCGCAATAAGGGCAATTCATAGTCAAACCTACATTATATAGTATGATAAAGGTCAGGTTACTACAACATGTAGTGTTTGTCAAGTTTTTACTTAATTTATTATCATAAGCACATGCGGTTATGACGACTGTACCTTAGGTTTTGGAGGTTTTGCCAATGCAATTAGTGGTATTGATGGAAGGGTAATTAAGGTAAATAACCGCCAGGCAAAACGGTAACTTCCGGTAACATCAAAGAGCCATCCGGCAATAATAGGGCTGGCCAATCCTCCAACCATACTTACTGCTGCCATCAGTCCCATTATTGTACCAAAATTTTTAGTACCGAAATAATCCGCTTGTAATGCTGGTCTGACCGGTATTGTGCCCCCGTAACCAGGAGAATAGATGAGTAGAAAGAGGATTAGTAGCCACGATTGTTCTGCACTGACAAAAGAGAAAATAAATACTCCGATTGTTTGTAAAGTTAGCGCTATGGCTATTAGATATCTTTTATTAGTAAAATCGCCGAGGAATCCAAAACCTACTCTTCCAATAAGGCTGCCTAAGGTCATGCCGGTAACTGCGCCAGCAGCTAATGTAGGTGATAGTTGCACACTTTCAAGGTAAGGGACTATATGTACAAACACGGCACTGGTCGAAGCTTGCTGGAAGAAAAATGCGGCAGAAAGCATCCAGAAAGCCCGTGATTTTAATACTTCTTTTGTTGAGAATCCTGTAGATAAGGAATTTGAAGGCTGTTCTTTGATTCTTTTTGAAGGATCAATCTTTTCTAAATTAGCTGGCTCGTAGGTATCACCGTCAGGAAGATAACCATAAGGCTGTGGTTTGTGACGCATTAATAAACTAAGCGGTAAGCCGAAGATAAATGCGGCAATGCCCATGAAAACTAGTGTTTCTCTCCATCCAAACTGAGCAATA
>JAQTVP010000039.1 GCA_028707015.1 Dehalococcoidales bacterium
GATTGGTATTGTTGCTGGTCAGATAGTGGCTGCAGGGCAGATCATGAGTGTTCTCGGAATTGGCAGCACTACCTTATGGATGATTATATTTACAGTAGTCTTTGTAGCTTATACGGTGCTGGGAGGACAACACGCAATCATTCGTACTGATACTATCCAGTCAGTAATATTATTTGCTGGAATTTTCGGTAGCCTTGCATTGGTACTTTCTCAGGTGGGAGGATTTAGTGGCCTGAGAAATAGTCTTCCCGCAGAACAATTTTCTTTTCCGTTAAGTTCTGCTTTTAATGGTTATGAGTTTATTTCACTTTTGTTATTAGTGGGTTTGACTTATGTTGTTGGGCCTGACATGTATTCCAGAATTTTTTGTGCTAAAGATAGTACGGTAGCTAAGAAATCAGTGTTGTGGACTGCTTTGCTCATTATTCCATTTTCTTTCGGCATTGCTATTATCGGTATGGGGGCAGCTGCTTTATTCCCGGAGATAGCAGCAGAGCGGGCTTTTCCTACAGTAATTACAGAGTTACTGCCTCCGTTTTTAGGGGGAATTGTGCTGGCGGCATTACTTTGCGCAGTTATGTCTTCGGCTGATACCTGTTTATTAAGTGCCAGTGCAATATTAACCATGGATGTGCTCAAGCCGCTTAAACCTTCAGTTGATAAAGCAAAAATCTTGTTTATTTCCCGTTGGGGTATAGTGGTTGTGGGAGTATTGGCTTTAATATTGGCTTTGATACTGAAAGGTGTAATATCTGCACTTCTTTTTGCCTATACGATATATACCACTGGTATAATACTGCCGGTAATTATCGGATTCTATAAAGATAAATTAAAAATTACCTCTCTGGGGGCTCTGGTAGCAGTAATTGGTAGTGGCTCAATAGCTCTGATTAGTAAGATAATGCACATAAAATATCTGGATTTAGGCAGCCTTTTAATTTGTGTGGTACTTCTTTTCATTGTTAGTTTGATTGATAACAAAATAAGAGGAAATAAGAACGCTCGTTTAGTATCTTGAAATTAGCCACTTGAACTAATCTACTTCGGACTTCATAAGTAAAGATAAGAAATGTAATTTCTTCCTTTGTCTGGAATAGGGCTTGTGCTATTGGCGTTTCTATTTTAACGAAATATGCACTGAATCTATATCAAAATAAAACCTTTGGCAGCTAGACAATATAGAGTATAATAAGGATAGTAGAGATTGGAGAAGATGACTTCACAAGTCTTTTATCGTAAATGGCGTCCTCAGACACTAACTGAGCTAGTTGGGCAGGAACAGGTAACAAAAACACTGCTTAACGCTCTCAGTAGTGATCGGGTATCTCATGCTTATCTCTTTTGTGGCCCAAGAGGAACTGGTAAGACCAGTACCGGCCGCATACTGGCTAAGGCGGTGAACTGCCTGAATAATGGTAAGGGAGAACCATGTAACACTTGTGCCATGTGTCAGGCGATAACGGAGGGTGGGGCTTTAGACGTAATAGAAATTGATGCTGCCAGTAATACAGGCGTTGATGATATTCGGAGCCTTCGGGAAAGGGTTAACTACGTTCCTAATCAGGCTCGTTATAAGGTTTATATCATTGATGAAGTTCATATGCTCAGCAATAGTGCTTCTAATGCTTTACTCAAAACACTTGAGGAACCTCCGTCCCATGTTATCTTCATTCTGGCTACCACTGAAGCCCATAAAATTATACCTACCATACTTTCTAGATGCCAGCGTTTTGATTTTCGGCGTTTGACTCAGGTAGATATAGTTTCAAAACTAAGTCGTATATGTAGTGTAGAAGATATTAAAATAGAGCCGGAGGCGCTGCGTCTCATTGCTAAGGCTGCTTCCGGGAGTTTACGGGATGCCGAAAATCTTTTGGAACAGCTCACTACTTACTACGGCTCTGAGATTGAAATTCAACAGGTGCAGACAGTTTTAGGGGTTACCGGTGACTGGCGGACTAGGGAATTGGTGAAGCATATTATCAATAATGACGTTGCTGCCGGTTTGATTACTATAAATAGTGTTAATAACGATGGCTTGGATTTAAAGCAATTCAATCGGGAGCTTGTCGAGTATTTAAGAGCATTGCTTATGATAAAAACGGGCTCTGGGGAAATTGTGGATCTCACTGTTGAAGATATAGCTGAATTGAAAGATATTTCTGATATAGTTTCTCTTCCCCAGATTTTAAGAGCGGTAAAAATATTTGGTCAGCTTGAACTTAGTTTTGATAGCTATTCTGCGTTACCTCTGGAGTTAGCTATGGTTGATTGTGTATTATCTTCGGAGAAAAATGAAGAAAGCACGATTATCAATACTAAAGCTGAAATTTCACATCCTGCCAAAACAATTGATATAACCTTACCTGATAAATCTATAACAAAGCATGAAACAGTAACAGATCAAAAAACTACCACCATAAAATTGCCGGAAGAAGGTAGTGAATTGGAACAGTTAAGAGCAAACTGGAAAAAAGTGGTTACTCAAGCTCCGGCAGATATGAAAAGAACGCCGGCCATGGCATTTCTCAGGAGCTCTGGCGTTAAACCGGTAGCTTTCGAAGATAATACCATAGTATTGTCGTTTAAATATCCGTATCATAAAGAAAAAATGGGAGAACCTCAAAATCAAAAAGTTGCTGAAAAAATAATCAGTAAATTCTTGGGACATCCCTGCAGCGTACGTTGTGTTTGTGAACCGGAAGATAACCATTTAGTAAAAGAAGCACAGCGTTTGGGTGCACAAATCACTAGCGTGGAGGAAAAATGAATTTATCTATGTTAAATCAAGCCCGGGAACTCAAATCAAAACTGGATAAGACGCAAAAAGAGTTAGGTAAGGTGATTGTTGAGGTGGATTCGGGCAGAGGTGCCGTTAAAGTTACTGCTAATGGTCAGCAGAAAATATTATCGATAAAAATATCCCCTGAGATAATAGATCCTGATAAAACCAAACGTTTGGAAGAATTAGTATTAAAGGCAGTAAATGATGCTATTAGTAAATCTCAAAAAACAGCTGCCCAACAGTTGAAAGGATTAACTGGCGGTCTTAAAATACCTGGTTTAACATAGGATTGTTTGGGAGGACTAGAATGAATCAGGATCTTAGCCCTATCGCTGGGGCGGTAAATAGACTAATCCAGGAGTTTAATAGACTGCCTGGCATTGGCCCAAAGAGTGCCCAGCGTATTTCTTACTATTTATTACGGGCTCCGGAGGAACAAACTAAACTATTGGCTGATGCTATTGTATCAGTAAAAGAGAAAATTAAGCTATGCTCTATTTGTTTCAATGTTACTGAAACTGATCCTTGTTCTATCTGCCAGAATGATCAGCGTGACCGCAGTAATATTTGCATTGTCGAACAGCCGCAGGATATTCTAGCGGTAGAGCATACCAAGATTTATAATGGTTTGTATCACGTGCTTCATGGCGCTATTTCGCCAACCGAGGGAGTAGGAACCAGCGATATAAAAATAAGTGAACTTATGAATCGCCTGCAAGATGGGTCAGTAAAAGAGGTTATCCTGGCAACTAATACTAATCTTGAGGGTGAACAGACTGCTATGTATCTAAATAAACTTATTGCCCCGCTGGGAATTAATGTTACTCGTTTAGCCCGCGGGTTACCTTTTGGTACGGAACTGGAATATGCTGATGATGTTACCCTGACACGTGCTTTTGAGGGAAGACAAAGATTTTAAGTTTGGTTATATAAATTATTACTTAATATTAATATAAATCTTACCTCAAAAATAGGAGGGTATATAGATGAGTAGTCTAAAAAAAAATTTAGAAACAGGCTGCTGCCCGAGGTTTAATCCAGAGCCATGGGAAGAAAAAGAAATGACATGGCAGGATAGACTTTTTATTAAGAGTCATATCCGGAATATCATGCATATTCCTTTAGGTTTTGGTAAAATGATGACTTCAAATATGGAGATGGTTGAGAGGGCAGATGCTCTTCTTCCTGAGCCGCTTGTGCTTTCCGATGAAAAATCGCTTTGGGGAAGTGATGTTTATATTGGCGTTAGTAAAGAAGTACCACAGGCTGATAATGTCAAAATATCGGGTACTTTTCTAACCAAAGTTTTCGAAGGGCCATACAAAGATATGGGAAAGTGGGCTAAAGAAATGAAGGCATATGTTATCGGAAAGGGTAAAGAGATGAAGAAAATGTATTTCTTCTATACTACCTGCCCGAAATGCGCCAAGTATTATGGTAAAAATTATACAGTAATATTAGCAGAAGTTTAGGTAAAAACTAAACTTGAGAAATGATAAATAATGACAAAGCCAAGAAATTACCAGACAGAAGCCATCATTATCAAAAAAGTTAAACTGGGCGAAGCCGACAGGATTCTTACTCTGTATACTCCGCATCTGGGAAAAATCCAGGGAGTAGCTAAGGGAATTAGGCGGCCGAGGAGTAAATTAGCGGGTCATCTTGAATTGCTTACCTATAGTCTGGTATCGCTGGCTCACGGAAGAAATCTGGATATAATAATAGGTAGCCAAACGATCGAGAGTTTTCTGTCTTTAAAGAGTGATCTCTGGCTTACTTCATGCGCGCTCTATGCTACTGAGTTAATTAACCAGTTTACTGCTGACCATATTGAAAATCAGTCATTGTTCTGGTTGCTTCTGGAAACAATCCGGCGGCTATCAGAAGTTGGAGATATTGAACTGGTTTTGCGTCATTATGAGATGCACCTGCTTAATGAAGTTGGCTATAGGCCAGAGTTGATGAATTGTGCTTCATGTCATTCAAAATTAAAGCCTGTTACTAATGTTTTTTCTCCAAGTTCTGGTGGGGTACTATGTCCTAAGTGCAGTCGTATTCATACTCTAACTTATCCGTTATCGGTTAATACTCTAAAAGTGTTAAGACTACTTCAAAATAGTGACTATGAAACTGCCAGTAAAATAAAAATGAACCCGGATATATCTCGTGAGATGGAAAATGTTATTACTCACTATATTGAGTATCTTCTGGAACGAGGTGTAAAATCAGCAGTTTGGTTGAATATATTAAGGGAGCAAATAAAGGAGGAAACCCTTAATCAGGTGGTTATTAGCCAGTAGGAAAAGGGAAGAGTGTAAACAATATAGAATAGTAAAATTCTGGACGAATATAGTTATATAAATCGTATTAATACTTAATAATTTTGCTAAACAGGTATGAAAAGTGGATAATAAAAGACTGGGAGTTCCAGAGTCCCAGTCTTTTTACTATATATTATATAAGAAAGTAGAAAAAATATGGCAACTAGATTAGAACGTATAGATCAACAACGAATGCAAAAACTTGACAGAATTCGGAAGCAGGATATTAATCCATACCCCAATCGGTATCAGCGTACTCATACTGCAACGCAAGCAGTTGATCTGCTAACTAAACAAGAGACAGCTGGTAAAAAAAACCCGATGTTAATTAATATTGGCGGACGTATTATGGCGATAAGGAAAATGGGAAAAGGTTCTTTCGTTGATATCCGTGATGGTTCCGGTAAAATTCAGCTTCTATTCCAGAATATGGATGGGTATGATGAAAAAATCCGCGAACTTTTTGAAAACCTGGATATCGGAGATATTATTGGTGCCAGCGGTAAAATTTTCCGTACCAGAAGGGGAGAACCTACGGTAGAAGTAGAAGATTTTACGTTACTGGCAAAATCACTTCACCCTTTACCAGAGAAATGGCACGGTCTCAGTGATGTGGATACGCGGTATCGGCAGCGTTACTTGGATCTTATTGCTAATACTGAAGTTAAAGAGGCATTTAAGATGCGCAGTCAGATAATTACTGCAATACGTCAGTTCCTCAACGAACGGGGATTTTTAGAAGTGGAGACTCCAATACTGCAATCGGCGGCGGGCGGTGCCCTGGCAAAGCCTTTTATCACTCATCATAATACTCTTGATCAGGATTATTATCTGCGTATTGCTTTGGAACTTTACCTGAAACGGCTGATTGTAGGTGGTTATGATAAGGTTTATGAGATTGGCCGCACCTTTCGTAACGAGGGTATTTCTACCCGGCATAACCCTGAATTTACCATGCTGGAAAGCTATGAAGCCTATGCGGATTATAAAGATGTGATGAATATGGTTGAAGAAATGGTTTCTAAAATTATCTGGCAGATATTGGGTAAGTACGAAGTTAATTTTGGCGATGATGTTATTAGTTTTGAACCCCCCTGGCAGCGTGTTGACCTGCGGCAAACAATTGAAAAATATAGTGGTATTAATATTGATAAATTTCCTGATGTTGATACTCTTCGGGATGAGATGCTTAGGTTAAACATGGAAGCTGACCCGAAAAAAGACCGGGGTAAACTTATAGATTGGCTTATTTCTACATTTGTTGAGCCTAAACTGGTACAACCTACTTTTCTACTGGATTATCCGCTGGATATGTCTCCTTTAGCCAAAGCAAAGCCGGGAGAAGATGGAGTGGTTGAACGTTTTGAGGCTTTTGCTGGTGGTATTGAAATTGCTAATGCTTTTAGCGAACTTAATGATCCGCTTGAGCAAAGACGGCGCTTTACCGAGCAACTGCAGATGCGCCAGGGTGAAGATGAGGAAAAATGGACCATTGATGAAGATTACCTTCATGCACTTGAATATGGGATGCCGCCTACCGGTGGACTTGGTATTGGTATTGATCGTTTGGTAATGCTGCTTACTGGGCAGGAATCAATTCGTGAAGTAATCCTGTTTCCGCAGCTCAGAGAAAAACCACAGTAAGGAGTAATTATGCTTGACATAAAGTTTATTCGTGAAAATACAGAACTAGTAAACCAGGCACTAACAAATCGCCATGATGATGCTTCTCTGGAGGAAATACTGACTTTGGATCAGCAGTATCGCGAAAGGATACTTGTACTAGAAGAGCTAAGGCGTGAACGGAAAGCGGCTGCGCGGCAAAAGCAGGCTAGCGAAGAAATGATAAATAAAGGGCGTGAGCTAAGAACTAATATTCAATCTCTTGAAGAAGAAATCAGAGGACTGAATGCACAGTTAAATGATTTGCTCTTACGTATCCCTAATATACCTGATCCCTCGGTACCTGTCGGTAAAGATGAAACTGATAATGTGGTATTGCGTACCTGGGGCGAGTTGCCTGCTTTTGACTTTAAACCGGCTCCACATTGGGAGCTGGGTGAATCATTGGGTATTATTGATTTTGAGCGCGGCGTTAAACTCTCTGGCTCTCGCTTCTATGTGCTTAAGGGTATGGGAGCACGTTTGCAGAGAGCTCTTATTACTTTTATGATAGATCTTCATACAAATGAGCACGGTTTTGAAGAAATATATCCTCCGTATATGGTTAAGCAGGAATGTATGGTTGGTTCCAGCAACCTGCCGAAATTTAAGGATAACCTTTATCATGATGAAGAAGATGACTTGTGGTTTGTGCCGACAGCTGAAGTGCCATTGACTAATCTGCACCGTGATGAAATTATTCCGCCGGGAATTTTACCAATATATTATGCCGCTTATACGGCCTGTTTCCGCCGGGAAAAAATGTCTGCCGGGAAGGATACGCGAGGTATAAAAAGAGGACATCAATTTGATAAGGTGGAGTTATATAAATACGTAGAGCCAGCAACATCCGGGGAGGAGTTAGAGAAACTTTTAGCTAGTGCGGAAGATGTTTGCCGTAAACTGAAGTTACCTTACCGTATATTACAACTTTGTACTGCAGATATAAGCTTTGCTTCGGTTAAATCCTATGATATTGAAATGTGGGCTCCCGGCTGCAGTGAGTGGCTGGAAGTAAGCTCTTGCTCTAACTGCGGCGATTTCCAAGCACGCCGGGCTAATATCCGTTATCGTCCTACTCCTGATGCGAAACCTCAGTTTGTACATACTCTTAATGGCTCAGGGTTAGCTTTACCCCGTGTTCTTATTGCTGTGATTGAGAATTACCAGCAGGCTGATGGCAGCATAATTGTTCCGGAGGTATTGCGGTCTTATGTTGGAGCAGATGTAATCAGATAAAGGGAGGTTAATATTATGGATACGATGGAGGCAATATTTACCCGTAGAAGTATTCGGAAGTATACGAAGCAGGAAGTTTCTGATGAATTATTAAAGGAGCTTTTAGAAGCGGCCATGTGCGCTCCCTCGGCGAGTAACTGTCAGCCCTGGTGCTTTGTTGTCATTAAAGACCATAAGGTTATGGATGAAATTCCCAGATATCACCCGTATTCTGGTATGTTGCCAGAGGCATCTGTGGCGGTAGTAGTTTGTTGTGATTTACGTCAGCAGCAAACTATTGGTTACGGAGTTGAAGATTGTTCAGCAGCCACCCAGAATCTCTTGCTTGCGGCTCATGCTAAGGGCCTTGGTACCGTCTGGCTTGGTGTTTACCCTAATGAATCTCGGGTTAACGGTACTAAAAACTTACTGAATCTGCCTGAATATATTTTACCCGTTGCTTTAATCTCTATTGGTTATCCGGCAGAACAAAGACCGCGGCAGGAACGCTATATGGACGAGAAAGTTCACTATAATCAGTGGTAATATAAGACTGATTTGGGCAAGATAAAATCTATGAATTCCTGCTAAAAGAATAAAAAGAAAATGGTAGGAGGATATTATGGATACTTGGTGGTTAGTTTTCTTTTGGTCTGGTCCTATTGGGATTGGAGTATTTCTTGCGTGCTTGGGTACCTTTGTCTGGCTGCTTGCTAAAGCTGACGCGATAAAAAAGCAAACGAGTTTGATAGAGAAAAAGAAAGAGTAAGAGCTCTTTAAAACTGGAATGTAAAATTTCTTGTTGAAATATACGAAAAAAGAAGGGCAATATAATCACCAGATGATCTAACAACAACTATTGCCCTTCTTTTATTACTTTATTCCTATATAAGTAATCGCTTGTGTTATAGCTAAACAGTTATTATTTTGATTGTGACACAGATAACGCTTCGCCAAGCCCCAGCACATTAATCAGTCTTGACTGGTCAGATATAACGAGCTTGGTGTTGTCCTGTAAAGAGGATTGAGTAACTTCAAGCTGTTTCAGTAGTTGAGCGTTGCCAACAAAAAAGGTATCAGCTGCTTTTGATACGTTCTCAATTGCCTGGGCTTCTCCCTCTGCTCTTAATATAGCTGCCTGTCGTGCTCCTTCAGCTACTAGTATTGCATTTTGCTTGTCTCCCTCTGCTTCCAGTATCTGTTTCTCCCGGTAGGCTTCAGCTTCCAGTATAGTGGCCCTCTTTTCTCTTTCTGCTTTCATCTGTTTGCTCATAGCTTCGGAGATATCCCTGGGTGGTTCGATTTCTTTGACTTCTACCCTGGTGACCTTTACTCCCCATTTGTCCGTAGCTTCATCAAGGGTTTCCCTCAGCACAGCATTGATGCGCTCCCTTGAGGTTAAAGTTTCATCAAGACTCATGTCACCGATTACATTCCTGAGGTTTGTTTGTGCCAGCTTACTGACAGCAACGTAAAAATTGCCAACTTCATATCTAACTGATTTAGCCTCGGTTACATAATAGTAAACTACAGCATCTACGGTTACGGTAACATTGTCCTTGGTAATGACTGGCTGAGGTTCCACATCGAGTACAGTCTCCCGCATATCTACCCGATATCTCATGGAATCCACAAAAGGTATGATAAACCTAAGTCCCGGGTCTAAGGTTTCTTTATACCGGCCGAACCTCTCGACAAGGCCTTTCTCAGCCTGGTGAATAACTGTCGCTGACTTGGCAAGCAGAATTACTGCTAGTACCAAAACGACTATTAGGACTATAATTCCTGCACTCATTTTTTAATTACCCCCTTTAGTTTTAACAACAATTAAAGTAACGCCCTTAATCCCACCAACGATTATTTCCTCACCTTTTTTAATATCTTCTTCTGCCCTGGCCCGCCACTGCTCATTACCAACTTTAACCAGTCCATCTATATTTTTAGTAATATTTGTCAGTACCATTCCCTGTCTGCCAATGATGGCATCAATATTTGTCTTTGCTTTACTAACCGCAGTCAATCGGTGGATGTATTTTCTACCAAGCACTATGTAAGCTATACAGATTATACCGGTGGTGATTAGTGCAATAACCCAGGAACTAAATGGCCAGCTCACTAATCCCCCAAGGATAAAAGCTGAACCTATGATAACCAAATCAAGACTGGCCTCTACACCAATAATCAGTTCTAAAAAAACAAACAATGCACCCGCTATTACAAAAATAAGCCACATCCATGTATCTGGAAATTCCATAACTACCTCGCTATTCTAGGACATTTCCCGAGCCATCTTATTATTAATCTGTCTTTCCATGTTGGGAGTTGAGTATAATTCTGGTTGATAGATTTGTCAATAAAAAAAGAGAGTTGCTTATACAGTTTAGGATTCTATTAGAGTGGATTCTTACAATAAATATCTATAAATTAATGTTATTGCATCTATAAATACCTGATTCTATGGTAATCAAAATGTATTTGCTAACCATAGAAACTTGTTCGTTTTCTCTGTATAATAACAAAAGGTTTCTAAAGATTTACCCTAACTTTACAATTAACTGGAATCTCCCAACAAGAGACTATGTGTCCCTTCTTATAGTTGATTTGGGTATTCTGGGGAAACTGCCTTACTAATGAGGGTAATACTGGAGGGGTGTCCGAGCGGTCTATGGTGACGGTCTTGAAAACCGTTGTCGGTGCAAG
>JAQTVP010000235.1 GCA_028707015.1 Dehalococcoidales bacterium
CTATCATTTTTGCATCAGGGAATATTCCCTCACGGTAATTATTCACTGTTAAGTTGCCTGAAGTTACTTGCATCTCCATTGCAGCACCATGACCGGCGGTACCACCCTCTGCTAAACCGGCCCATACCTGTTTGTTTGCCATTACCCATTCTCTTTGTTCTTTTACGCCCTGTGCTGAAGCTACTTTCGGTCTGTGGTGACCTCTTACAGCAATCGCTTTAAGGTTCTTCGATCCCATTACTGCACCGGCACCACCTCTGCCAGCAGCGTCAAAGAGGCCATTCATAATACAAGCATAGCGTATCAGGTTTTCGCCTCCCGGTCCTATCATGGTAGCTTGTATCTTGTCGTCACCTAACTCTTCTCTGATAGTATTCAATGTCTCTTTGGTCTGCTTACCCCATAGATGGCTAGCGTCTTTAATGATTACCTCTCCATCCTGTATCCAGAGATATACTGGTTTCTCCGCTTTCCCATCAACAATTATTCCATCAAAACCAGCGTGTTTAAGTTCAGCTGCCCAAAATCCACCAACTTCTGACTTGATAATACCGCCAGTCAGCGGAGATTTTGCTCCGACACAGTTGCGGTCATTACCGGCAAGTGAAACTCCAGTCAGAGGTCCCAGGGCAAAAATTAGTTTGTTGTCAGGACCAAGTGGATCAGTCCCTGGTTTTAATTCCTTATAAAGATAATAGGCAATAAAACCGGCTCCCCCAATATATTTCCTGCAGAATTTTTCGTCTAGTTTTTCTACAGATGTCGTATTGGTGGACAGGTTTACTCTCAATATTTTACCAGCATAGCCACCAAGTAGTTGTTTAGCCATGAATTTTTTCCTCCTTAATTATTGTAGGCATCTTACACTATAATTATGTCAGAAGTAAAATCTCTAAAGTCTTAGATAAGATGAAATCTAATCATCCAATCTTTTTGGGTTGCACACAATGGCAGCTACGATTGCCATTTCCACAACACGCAATATAGTAAATTATTCAATTCCCTAAATAAAAAGGTAAGTTAAAAATCACTTTTGTAACTATAACGTTAAAGCGTGGATCAAAAACGTTTTTATCTCAAATGATACTAAATGAATTTCTATTTCCTGTCGAACAATATTAGTTAATACCCAATCTGTTAGCTAATAGCATTAGATCAAGTGAGATTTCTCCCAGCGGACTGCTACAAACGCTCCGGTATCTAATTTTCTGGTTTAACATAATTGTTCGATTTGCATAGCTTTTTCGGGATTATTATTTTTCTGAAAGTGGACTACGGTTTTGGCTACGCCATTTAATTAACTGTAAGTCAATAGTTGATGCGGTGACCTGAAAAAAGCGTTTTCTAATATATGTTTCAAGCCTTCTTGGGTTTTTACCTTGCGGCGAGTGGCCCAAGGGCTGAGGCTATTTAAGGTTGTTATTACCACATATCCACCGGGACGTGTGACACGAAATAATTCATCTATAGCACTTTTAGCATCTGCAATGAATTCAAGGGCTGTAATAGATACAGATTTGTCGAAAGAATCATCCATGAACGGGAGAGAAAGCATATCACCTTGAATTTTAAAAAAAGGATAATCAGCAGTCTTTTTCACTGCACATTTGAGCATTTGGTTAGAGATATCAAGTCCAACAATGTTAGGTCCTTTAGTAAGAAAATCAAGGGTAAATATTCCCGTACCGCAACCAGCATCAAGTATTTTTTCTCCCGGTCTGGGGTCTAATAAATCATTTTTACACTTACCTTCTATTTCTTTTATCAATTTCCCAATAGGCGTTAGGAACCATTGGTCATAACGTTCCGGCCATTCATCAAAAAGTTGTGTTTCATTCACCATGATATCTCCTATTGACCCATAAGTTATAAAATAATCAATTTAAGCAATTGTTACTCCTGCAAAAACTCTTTAACGTGCCAATTTATCATGGCAGTCTCCATTTCGCCGCTTATATCTTACTGCTTATATTTAACTATCGAGTCCCTTATTTCATCAATCTTAATGATAGTAACTATACATATTGTTCCGCTATTAAAAACAGCATTATGAATTTTATTCACCAAACTCAGTAGACGAAATAACTGGCTTTCAATGATTATGCCCATTACTGTAAGCTCATATTTAACATCTTTATAGTTTTCCAGAATCAGTATTACCTATGTTGCATATTTACTCACTTAAGGTGTTTCAGTACCAATAGAATAATATTGATATAAATTATTGTCCTAAACTATATCTCTTATTCTACAATATATTTAGGAGTTTATTTCGTACATTCTAGCAAGAAATTTATTAGCATAAAATGATTAACTTGACAATTAGTAAATTTTTCAATAACCTGAAACACAGATAATTTTACAGGAGGTTTACTGTGTCCACACAGCCAGAACAACCAAAAAAGCAAAAGGGCGTTACTGGTTTGGCGATACCAGCTGGTCTTTTTATTGGTATGGGTGTCGGTTTCTTGGTCGATAATATTGTTGCTGGTCTCTTCCTAGGTCTAGGGGGCGGTTTTCTAATCATGCTAGTTGTGCGGGCCAAGCTTGGCGAATGGTAAAAAGGAAGGACACACAAGAGAGATAAAATTATCCGTTGGGGAAGCCTTACCCACTCCGGCTTCTCCAACGGATAATCAAACTCACCCACGCCACATCCTGCTGACAAGATGTGGCTTTTCTGCACCCCAAGATTTATAAGGCTGAACGCTCAAAAGAACGCCGGAG
>JAQTVP010000236.1 GCA_028707015.1 Dehalococcoidales bacterium
CGGAATTTTACACATTATTACTCCAATTAATAAAACCATTCCGGTGAATCACATCATTGCTATGCTGGCTAAAACTCCTGAGGAATACGAGGAAATTAAAAATATAAGCGAGCCAGACTAATGAGTGAAGATACTAAGGAGCCAGTAGGCGAAGAACAAATAATAGGTGGGAAAAAGGTTAAAGAAATCGTTCCCCTTAAGGGTGTACGAAAGCTTGTTTCAGCACATATGCTCCGAAGTCTTCAGACTGCAGCTCAGATGACAACATCCAGTTCATTAGACATGACTGAGATAATTAAGCTGCGTAAAATACTATTATCTCAAGAAAAAACTACAGAAATACATTTTACTTACACTGATCTGTTTGTTATGGTAGTAGCTCAGGCACTGAAAAAACATCCGATAATGAATACTACCCTGAAAGATAATGAACTAATCTTTTGGGATGATATTAATGTTGGAGTAGCACTTGCGTTTGAATTAAAAGAAGGCGGAAGTGGATTAATAGTTCCTGTGGTACGTAATGCTGATAAAAAATCACTTATTGAGATTCATCAAACTGTAAGGGAATTAACCGAAAAAGGCAGAAACAGAAGGCTTCTGCCTGATGAAGTTACAACAGGTACCTTCACATTGAGTAATGTAGGTGTTTTTGGCGGAGGAAGAGTGAGTGCTAGTACAAGTACTCCGATACTTAATGAACCACAAGTCGCTCTTCTGGGTACGGGAGCAATTATAGATACGCCCGTTGTACGAGAAGGGCAAATCGTAATCAGACCAATTATGAATTATAATCTGACATTTGACCATCGGGTAATAACCGGAGAAGACGCCAATAAATTTAGGGCTACACTTCAGCAATTAATGGAAGATCCATATCTATTGTTACTGAATTAGCCTTTCTGGGTTTTCGTGAGTTACAAGATAAAGGAAACTGAGGTGTAAACGTGAAGAAAAGTGAAGTAGTAGTTGTCGGAGGGGGACCTGCTGGATACGTAGCTGCTATTCGTGCGGCACAGCTAAACAGCAAGGTAACGATAATTGAGAAGGATACATTGGGAGGAACATGTCTTAATCGGGGTTGTATTCCGACAAAAGCATTACTTCACAGTGTAGGTGTATACGAGGCTGCTCGTACTGGAGCAGAATGTGGCGTAAATGTGGATAATGTTGCTATTGATTTCTCAAAAATGATGAGCCATAAAAATAAGATAGTAAGCACATTAGTAAATGGCGTGCAATTTCTAATGAGAAGTAATGCAATAGAGGTAATTAAAGGTACCGGAAAAATGATCTCATCCAATAAGATAGAGATTGATAATGGTCAGCAAGAAAGTATTGAGGGGGCTAGATTTATACTAGCCCCTGGGTCTGTCCCTTCAGTAGTACCCATTCCTGGAATAAATGGACCCGGAGTAATCACCAGTGATGGAGCACTACAACTATCTGAGATTCCTGAAAGTCTGGTAATTATTGGCGGTGGTGTAATTGGGGTAGAATTTGCTACAGTATTTGTAAAACTGGGAACTAAGGTAACTATTGTGGAAATGCTTCCTCAGATTATTCCAACCGAAGATAATGATTTGGCAAAAGCTCTTAAAGGAATTCTGGAGAAAGAAGGGGTAAAATTCTTAACCAATACCAGAGTGGAAAGTATTAGTGATGGTGAGGGCGGAAAGCTGGTTAATATTAGTACTGAGGAAGGGAAACAAAGTATAGCTGCTAGTCTAGTTCTAGTGGCTGTAGGACGAAAACCAAATATTGAGGGACTCGGTTTAGCCAAAATAGGAATTAAAACAGAACGGGGCAGCATAACAGTAAATGAAAGAATGGAAACCAATATTCCAGGTATATATGCTGCTGGTGATGCCATTGGTGGAATTTTATTAGCTCACCTTGCCTCAGAAGAGGCAATAGTAGCTGTTGAAAATGCATTGGGTAAAGTGGCGTCAATAGATAATAATATCGTTCCGAGGTGTATTTATACCATGCCGGAAGTAGCTGCGATAGGGTTAACTGAGAGTCAGGCAAAAGAAGCGGGGTTAAATTATAATATAGGTAATTTCCCCTTTGCTGCTAATGGTAAAGCATTGATTCTGGGTCAGAATAATGGTTTTGTGAAATTTATAACCGATGCTAAAACTAAAAATATTCTTGGTGTTCATATGATTGGACCGCAAGCTACTGATCTTATCGCTGAAGCAGTATTAGCTGTGAAAATGAAAGCAACAGTTTCAGATTTGTCATCTACTATCCATGCTCACCCGACACTGTCAGAAGCAGTAAGAGAAGCTGCTCTGGATGCAGAGGGAATAGCAATACATATACCGAAAAAACGTTAAAACTACATTATTATTTATAGCATAAGAATTATTAATGAAACAGTGTACGGTATATGACCTGGGTATAATTGATTATCAAGCATCTGATTTCCTGCAGGAGAAATTGTTATATTGCAGGAAATCAGACGTTATTTCGAATGTGCTGTTGCTGCTTCAGCATCCGCCGGTGTTTACCATAGGGCGTGCCGGTAATGATGAAAATGTAATTGCCTCAAAAGAAACACTGGACAAAGAAGGCATATCAGTTTTTCGTATAAAGCGGGGTGGTGATGTAACATGTCATGCTCCCGGGCAACTGGTCGGCTACCCCATTTTGAAATTAAGAGAAAGTGGCTTATCTGTTCATCAATATGTCTGGAACTTAGAAGAAATAATTATCAGG
>JAQTVP010000237.1 GCA_028707015.1 Dehalococcoidales bacterium
TAATACCAACACCAAAACCAACAACCGGCGGTTTGACACACATCGGTGCGAAGTTACTATAAGGAGCCAGGTTAAATATACCGTCCTCACCTATGGTAGAAACAAATGCAATTGGACGAGGCACAATTGCACTGAGCAATAACCGGTATAAATCTCTGCCATCCAACTTCGCTGTATCAATTTTCATTTATTTAATTTTCCCCTTAAAAATAATATGCTTTTTTCACTAATATTGAAGTAAATTATACTACAATACTTAAAGCAGCCGGCTTAAGTGAGAATGATGCCGGACATTCTCCCAGAAGTTCACCATCAGCATAGACCTGCAACCGCTCTGAAGATTCGATAGCAATGTTTTTTACCTGTTCTATGCTAACCCTGGGATGGTTAACATGAGTTCCTTTGTATACCATAGGCAATGCTTTCAAAAGCTCAAACTTGCCTATATCGCCAATGGTTACCACATCCAGCAAGCTATCGTTAAGTTTGGCTTGCGGAGCAACATGCATTCCCCCGCCAACATAACTCCCATTAGCAATGACTACATTCAAAACACGCTTGGTAACTATACGGTCATCCATATTGATAACTACTGTTTTATTTTTATACCTCAACATAGTCAAGAGTAATCCGGTGAGATAAGGAATAGTACCGCCAAGGTGTTTAGGTAATTTTTCAGTAGTTTCTACAGCCGCAGCATCAAAACCAACGCCAGCCATATTAATAAAAAAACGCTGCTGGGATTGTCCATTACAGTTAAATTTTACAATACCCACATCAACCAGCCGTCTGTTAGAGCTGTTCAACACAGCACAAGCACTGGCATAATCCTGGGGAAGGCCTAACGAACGGGCAAAATCCCTGCCGGTACCAGTATTTACTATACCCAAACTTGTTTCAGACGGATGTGTGGAATGAAGGATACCATTAGCTACCTCATTGGCAGTACCATCACCACCCACCGATACAATATAACGATAAACATCACTGGCAGCTAACCTGGCTAACTCTACAGCATGGCCCACACTTTCGGTATATTCATAATCAAAGGACAATCCCACGTGTTTAAGCAGACTGCTAATACGCGCCCACTTACGATAAGTGGTACGAGCCCCGGCTACGGGATTAACAATTACCTTGGCGTGTAAAATAGACATTTATAAAAATATCCGCTTACCAATTGTAACACAGGTGTCAAGTAAAAAAAGTCCATTATTAATCCAAATAAGTTATTTGAGATGATGGTCTTTCTTTTATCTCCAGAAATACGCCAGCTTCACGGAAGAGGTCACGGAAAGCATCATCATTATATTTACCAAAACTCACATATCTTGTTATTTTAGAGTTCACCAGCATCTTTGCACATAGAATGCACGGTGTATGCGTAGCGTAAATAGTGCTTCCTTCGAGACTAACACCATGAAGTGCCGCCTGTATGATAACATTCTGCTCAGCATGAATAGCCCGGCATAGTTCCTGCCTTTCGCCTGAGGGGATACCCCGCTCGTTTCGCAAACAACCAAGCTCAAGGCAATCCTTTAGCCCAGCAGCGGCACCATTATAACCGGTAGACAGTATATGTTTATCCCGAACGGCTAATGCCCCTACATGATGACGATGGCATGTTGACCGTTCAGCTACCACTGAAGCAATCTTGAGAAAATATTCATCAATGTCCGGTCGGTTCAATATTCTTCTCTCAATCTCGAAATAACTTTTTTCACTTCTTTTTTTAAATCATTTAAAGGAACTTCATTAATAATAGTAAAGTCAGCCATAGCAATTGGTCCACCTTTATTAATATTCTCTACCTCTGCCTTATCCCGCATGGCTGCTTCTGTCACTGTTAATCCTCGTTCCAAGCGTCCAGTTAGCCGGGAATATCTGGTTTTTGGTGAAGCATAAACAGCCACTATATAGAATTGCTCACCGCAATGTGTTTTTAGAAATGTATACTCTTCCCAAGAGTATAGTCCATCAATCACCACATCTGATTGTTTCAGGGTCAAATCAATTTTGGCGAAATTAAGCTTAGCATAAGCCGCCATGCCATACTTTTCACGTAACTCTTCACGAACGACACGTTCATTTTGCTCATTCAGTTCCAGACCCCGCTTTTTAACTTCCTCGTCAGTTATATCCCCAAACCTTATCCTGATAAAACCGCTCTCTTCAAATATTCTGGCTGCTTCTGATTTACCGGAGCCAGCCATGCCAACCAGTGATACTACTTTCACAATAAATATCTCCCCAGACCTTTCTCTATGTCATTATACGGAAAGCGGCTGTTGAATAGCAACGGCCATTATCGCTCGCTATAAGCTTCCGGAAGATAGATCAGACCACTGTCCGCTGCGTTTCTGTA
Organism: Dehalococcoidales bacterium; assembly: GCA_028707015.1. Classification (GTDB taxonomy): domain Bacteria; phylum Chloroflexota; class Dehalococcoidia; order Dehalococcoidales; family JAQTVP01; genus JAQTVP01. The sequence continues at coordinate 2,366 of JAQTVP010000237.1, forward strand.
TTCGGTATTCCCGGTATAGCCAACAGCCTGACACTAGAAAACCAAGAGTATCAGAAATTGGCATTGACAGCCAGATACCAGTCATTCCCAGAATCCTAGGTAAAACAAATAGTAACGGAACAAAGAAAACAAACTGACGCACCAATGATAAAACCATAGCTACCGTACCCTTGGACAAACCCTGAAATGTGGTGATAAATAATATTGAGGGGCCAATAATACACAACGTTGACAAGTAAATACGCATTGCCGGTACGGCAATAGCCATTAGTGCCGCATCATCATTAAAGATAGCAACCAGCTTGGGAGCAAATATTTCCAGCAATATAAAAATTACCCCCATCAGTAAAG
>JAQTVP010000238.1 GCA_028707015.1 Dehalococcoidales bacterium
GGGTATGACGTTGCTCATCTTTTACGGGTTGTCTACTTCAGGATTGTTGCATATAATGATGGGGTTGTCACGCTAGAGTCAGGGCTTTAAGGATAGAGTGGTTAGGTTTTCAATTAAGTAATCCAAGTTAGCCCACGACTTCTCCATATCGTTTGTAAGTTGCTCCATTCTCGGTAAGTCCCTTGTAAACAAAGAAAGAGCCTCATTTATATCCCGTTGCAAAACGAGCAGATTTAATCCCTCTCGGAATAAAATCGCCGAACTATCAATTACGTTAAGAAATGAATCTGTGGCCTTTTGTACATTACCCATTTCGGCGATTATACCTGCTTCTATATTGTTAAACTCAGTCCAAAGTTGAATTTGCATATCCAAATATCTTATCGCTTGGGCAAGGGCTTCCTGCCGTGTTCTGACGATTTCAGGGTTAGGGTCGCTAACCTGTCTTAGTTGTGTAGTATAATCTGCCCGTTTTTGTTTCAGGGTATCTATCTCGGTATCCACACGGGATTGCATGTCCTCTATACTGGCAATCTTTTTAAGAAGTCCTTTCCTTATAGCATCTTGTTGCCCTGATAACTTTTCATAGGAATAGGTTACAGTTTGTAAGTCTTTTATGGTTTCATCTAACGATATGGTTTGATTATTAATTCGGGCTTGTTCCACTTTGTATTTCAGGTTTGCTACAAGGTCTATGTTCTTTTGAATTTCCACAAAGACATCATCGGTATCTGCCTCTACCTGTTTTACAATCTTTTGGGTATCAGAAGCAATGGCTTTCGGTATAAGGTTTGATACTGTGGCGCAGGATGCCAGGGGGATGATTAGTAGAAGTAGGATGATTGGGATTAATATATACTTTCCCATTTCCCCTCCGTGTTGTTTCTCTCTTTTGAGTAGCCAGCCGAGAAACAACTATTTATTACTTTGAAGCCACTTGATAATCCCTGCGGTTAATACACCGATGAATATTAGGCAGATAATTATAATGGGATACCAACTATTCCAAAACACTTCCATTATTCTGACTCCCTGTGCTTATATTCCCATTTTCGTTTACTATTATCCTTCTGTGTTCTAAAATTGCTACCTCAGTAACAAATTCCTCATCGGTTAATGCAGGATAGCCCTTTGCTAAAAGTTTGCCGTTGAGTTGATGGTGCACTTCTTTGATATTCATTAATCACCACCATAAAGAGCGAATTGTCGCAGGGCATCTTCGTGTTCACCAATCCATAAAGAATTGTCATGCCCGAATTTGATTGTAACTAACACCCCGAATTTCCAGTGGGTAATACGATAGGCTGTTTGGGTTTTCTTTACTTCCCTGATTAACCTATCCCGCAATAAAAGGTATCTCTCATTAGGGTATCTTATCTTGGCGTGTTGCCAGTAACAGTCCTTATGGTGAGGTTTCAGGCAGATAAGCATTTCTACGTCAAGCATCTATCTTATCCTCCGAAAGTTCAACTTCAATAAAGCCATGACTATCAGGGGCGAAGCGTTTACGAGCTTCAATATTCGTTATCTGCGCATCGTCAGGGACAATCAAGGGGCTAAGACAATCAAGTAAAAGTTTGATATAGTTATCTAAATCTGCTTTTCTAACTGGCATGGTTTCTTTTCTTTGTTTTCCTTTAGCCCATTTGGACTTGACACGGAAAAAGGTAACAGCCAGTTTTATCGGGGTGTGAGGTTCAAACGGCTCTAGGTTCATACCAGCGATAAGGGTTCTTATATCCTCTAAGGCTTTGGTGGTGGTCTTGCTGTAGTAGGTGCGGGCTTTGCCGTTAAAAAACATTACTCGTGGCATGCCCCTTGGAATTGGCGGATAATCAATCGTTAGTTTCATTTTCTACTTATACACCAATTAAAATATTCCTCACCAGTTTTATGTTTTGGCTCTTTACGCTTTGGGTCAGTAAGCCTATTTTCTATATATCTATTACAAGCCATCTTATAAGCATTAACGATTTTGGGGAAATAATGTAGTTGTAGTTTAATGTCACCTTTCCCAGCGAAAGGACATAAAACGCAGCCGATTCTTTCAAAGCCTAGTTTGTAAAGTGGATTGATTGGTAAGTCTCGTTCTGCTATATATTGCCAAATATCTTGTGTTGTCCAGTTGACAATAGGTAATAGCCAGTTACCACCACTAGGGTTGTCCATAAAACATTTATAATGCTTACGGGTATTTGATTCCTCAGTTCTCATTCCTAATATTTTAACTCTACCTTCACCCCCACATTCTTTGATAACACGGCAGCACCAGCGTTGAGTTCTTAATGGAGCACCATTAGTTAAAAATAATTTACCAAAGAATCCTTGTGCGTGTTTATCCCATATTACATCGGGGTAATAGGTTTTGATAAAGTCTCTAACCTCTTGTGAATCTATTGGGGAAACATTATAGTGCCAATCTACAGGCACATTAGCTCGTTTGGTTAGGTCATATATAACTACTGAATCCTTGCCACCTGAAAAGCCACCATAGTAAGGCTCATTGGAGTTATTGTATGCTTGTATGAGTTCTATGGCTAGTTGGTCTATGGTTTTACCGTCAAAAGTTAGTTGCATAGCCTTATTCCTTACCAGGCGCACCAGAATCGTTATTGTGGCGTTTTCTTGGCGTAGGTATAGGTATTTCCCATCTAGCATCACGGATAAGGTTATTTACTATCCATTTGTTTCTAGTGCTAAATGATTTTTGGGCT